>NZ_JBGLRC010000030.1:0-52677 GCF_041402345.1 Aeromonas sp. S11(2024)
ATCTTGCCGACCATGTTTACGCAACCATACCAGAACGGTGGAGCGGCCCTGAATGCCATAACGCACCTGAGCCTGTTTGTAGGTGAGCTCGCCTTTTTCAATCTGCTCGACTAGGCTGTGTTCTTAAAGTGATTAAGATATAATCTCACATCTTCTCAACAGCTTAAGACCTATGCAGTGTCCCGTCGTTACCAGTTGACCGATGCACAATGGGGACTTATCGAGCCCCTTTTTCCATACCACCGCATAAGCGGACGTCCTACTCGCGAGCCACGCCAAGTGCTCGATGGCATTCTCTGGATACTCCACACCGGTGCGCCTTGGCGAGATCTGCCAGAACGTTTCGGCCCATGGAGTTCGGTCTACAACACCTTTCGACGTTGGCAGAGTACAGGTCACATCGATGCCATCCTTGAAGCGCTGCAACTACATCTCAATGAAGAAGGGCTTATCGACTTCGACCTGTGGTGCATTGACGGTTCCAATGTCAGGGCATCCAAAGATGCTGCCGGAGCGCGTAAAAAAACACTCTTGTGAATCAAGCGCTTGGTCGCTCGCGTGGAGGTTTTGGCAGCAAAATTGACTTGGTCACTGATGGTAATGGTTTACCGCTGGGGTTCTGCCTTTCACCGGGGCAATCAGCGGAAATCAGATATGCGACAAGTGCGCTGGCCATGGCAAGGATACCGACCTCATCAGGCTGTTATCGCACGCGTCCAGCGCATCTTGCCGCAGATAAGGCCTATAGCAGCAGGGCTTTGCGGGCCGAACTCCGGCGCAGAAGGATAAAAGCAGTCATCCCGCAGCGCAGCGACCAGCAGCGGCACCATAAGGGACGTCCTCTGGTATTAGACAAAGCTCGTTATCGCAGGCGAAATGTGGTCGAGCGGTGCTTCGGATGGCTGAAGAAGTTTCGCCGATTCTCAACGAGATATGAAAAGCTGGCGGGAAGTTTTGCTGCTTTTATCAAGCTGGCTTTCTGCCTTCGTTACTTACGGGAGCTATTGGTGGACAGAAAACCAGCATTTTGAGAACACACCCTAGTGCCAATTTAAAAGTCAGCGAGTAATCGCGCTGTGTCCGTTTCACACCTTGTCCCATCGGATTCTCCATTTATTGGGGGGAAAGGTGTAAACCATATTCAGGACGGGACAGGTGCCAAAAGCCAATAAAAACAATGCCAGTCAGGCTTAACTGACTGGCATTAGGCCGTTTGGCCTCTCTTCTCTATCTGGCTGTGATCGCAGTCAGCGATGTGCTTACTTGACGCGCATCCCTGGCTGGGCGCCTTCCTGTGGTTCCAGGATCCAGAGATCCTTGCCGCCCGGGCCTGCGGCCAGCACCATCCCTTCGGACATGCCGAAACGCATCTTGCGCGGAGCCAGGTTGGCCACCATCACGGTCAGCTTGCCTTCCAGATCTTCCGGGTTGTAGGCGGACTTGATACCGGCAAACACCTGACGGGTTTCACCGCCGATATCCAGTTGCAGCTTGAGCAGCTTCTCGGCTTCCGGTACCGCTTCGGCCTTCTTGATCAGCGCTACGCGCAGGTCAATCTTGGCAAAGTCGTCATAGGTGATGGTTTCGCTGATGGGGTCATCAGCCAGCGGGCCGCTCACTTTCGGTGCCTGCTCTTTGGCCAGGTCTTCCTTGGATGCCTCGATCATGGCTTCAATCTTCGCAGGCTCGATGCGGGAGAAGAGGGCCTTGAACGGTGCAACGGTGTGATCGACCAGCGGCATCTCGATGCCATCCCAGCTGAGGGTTTCGGCCAGGAAGGCTTCGGCACGCTCGGCCAAGAGCGGCATGACGGGCTTGAGGTAGGCCATCAGTACGCGGAACAGGTTGATACCGACGGAGCAGACCGCTTGCAGCTCGGCGTCAGCGCCTTCCTGCTTGGCGATGACCCAGGGAGCCTTGTCATCCACGTAGCGGTTGGCCTTGTCGGCCAACGCCATGATTTCACGGATGGCGCGGCTGAACTCGCGGCTCTCATACGCTTCGGCAATGGCGGTACGGGCATTGGCGAATTCGGCGTAGAGCTCGGGTTCGGCGCAGGTTGCCGCCAGCTTGCCGCCAAAACGCTTGGCGATAAAGCCGGCGTTGCGGGAGGCGAGGTTAACCAGCTTGTTGACCACGTCAGCGTTGACGCGCTGCACGAAATCTTCGAGGTTCAAGTCCAGATCGTCGATGCGGCTGTTGAGCTTGGCTGCGTAGTAGTAACGCAGGCACTCCGGATCCAGGTGGTTCAGGTAGGTAGATGCCTTGATGAAGGTGCCCTTGGACTTGGACATCTTGGCGCCGTTGACGGTCACATAACCGTGTACGTTGACCTTGGTCGGCTTGCGGAAGTTGGCACCTTCCAGCATGGACGGCCAGAACAGGCAGTGGAAGTAGGCGATGTCCTTGCCGATGAAGTGGTAGAGCTCGGCGTCGGAGTCCGCTTTCCAGTAGCTGTCAAAGTCGATGTCGCCACGCTTGTTGCATAGGTTCTTGAAGGAAGCCATGTAACCGATGGGCGCATCCAGCCAGACGTAGAAGTACTTGCCCGGGGCGCCGGGGATTTCGAAACCGAAGTAGGGGGCGTCACGAGTGATGTCCCACTGCTGCAGGCCGCTTTCGAACCACTCCTGCATCTTGTTGGCCATCTCTTCCTGAATGGCGCCGGAGCCGCGTACCCACTCAGAGAGCCATTTTTCAAACTGCGGCAGGTCGAAGAAGAAGTGCTCGGAGTCCTTCATGACCGGAGTGGCGCCGGAGACGGCAGATTTCGGATCGATAAGCTCGGTCGGGCTGTAGGTGGCGCCGCAGCTGTCACAGTTGTCGCCATACTGCTCCGGGGACTTGCACTTGGGGCAGGTACCCTTGACGAAACGATCCGGCAGGAACATGGATTTTTCCGGATCGAACAGCTGGGAGATAGTGCGGCTCTTGATAAAACCACCATTTTTCAGGCGGCCATAGATCAACTCCGCCAGCTCGCGGTTCTCGTCGCTGTGGGTAGAGTGATAGTTGTCAAAGCTGATGTTGAACCCGGCGAAATCGGCCTGGTGCTCCTTGGAGACAGCGGCAATCATCTCTTTCGGAGTGATCCCCATCTGCTGTGCCTTGAGCATGATCGGGGTGCCGTGGGCATCATCGGCACAGATGAAGTGCACCTGATGACCGCGCATTCGCTGATAACGAACCCAGATATCGGCCTGGATATGTTCCAGCATGTGGCCAAGATGGATGGAGCCATTGGCATAGGGGAGGGCGCAGGTTACCAGCATTTTACGAGGATCAGTTGCCATATTACGTTCTTGATGTGCTTGTTGGGATGATAGAGTGCCGTGCATGTTACCCGAATTGGGGGTAGCCTGCCTAGGGTTGTGGCTATGCCAACCTTGGCAGCACCTGCTGTTACGATGGCAGGCAAGCCACTGATTTGTGTGCGGTAACCGTTCACCTCAAGATAATGACAAGATAATGAGGAGTTAATGGTGATTGATTCAGTAAAACAGATCCTCGCCGAATTTAAGCCAGCTGGCTGGCACAAGGATCTGGTGGATGCCGGATTCGTTCGCGAGATCATCAATCAGGGTCAGGGGCTCACTATCCGGCTGGTCTTGCCGTTTGCCGGTCTCTCGCTGCTCGATCAGCTCAAAGAGAACTACGATGCCAGGCTGCGCAGCGCCACCGGCGCCGCCCGCATCGACTGGGCACTGGAGATTGACGTCGCCAGCATGCCGCGGGCGCAGGGCCTCAATGCCGTGCAGGGCATTCGCAACATCATCGTGGTTGCTTCCGGCAAGGGGGGGGTGGGCAAATCTACCACTGCGGTCAACTTGGCGCTGGCGCTGCAAAAAGAGGGTGCGCGGGTCGCTATTCTCGATGCCGATATCTATGGCCCTTCCATTCCCACCATGATGGGCACCCTCAAGGAGCGCCCGGTCAGCCATGACGGCAAGCTGATGGAGCCGGTGATGGCCTGCGGCCTCAAGAGCAACAGCATCGGCTATCTGGTCTCCGAGCAGGATGCCACCATCTGGCGTGGCCCAATGGCGAGCAAGGCGCTGGCGCAGATCCTCCATGAGACCCGCTGGGGCGAGGTGGATTATCTGGTGGTAGACATGCCGCCGGGCACTGGCGATATCCAGCTCACCATGGCCCAACAGGTGCCGACGTCGGCGGCGGTGATCGTCACAACCCCGCAAGATGTGGCGCTGGCCGATGCCCGCAAGGGGATCGCCATGTTCAACAAGGTCAATGTGCCGGTGCTCGGCATCATCGAGAACATGAGCTACCACGTCTGCAGCGCCTGTGGTCACCATGAGCCGCTGTTTGGTACCGGTGGCGGCCAGAAGATGGCAGAGCAGTATCAAGTGGCACTGCTTGGTCAATTACCGCTGCACATCGATATCCGCCAACACATGGATGATGGCTGTCCGACGGTGTTCGGCGCACCGGAAGGAAGCCTGGCTCAGGCCTATTTGAAGCTGGCGCGCAGGGTAGGGGCTGAACTCTTTTTCAGCGCAAAACCGATTGCGACCCCCCTCTATGCCATGGCGCTGGATGAATAATCGGCGGTCGGTCACTTGAAAGGGAATTGAGGGTGGGCATGACCCACCCTTTTTTATATAATGGATCGGTTTAAACCATCCCCACTGCTCTTCTCTTTTAGGTATTTGTCATGTCTGATACTCAACATTCGTGTGTGATCATCGGTATTGCGGGCGCATCTGCGTCTGGCAAAAGTCTTATAGCCCAGACCATTTATGAAGAGCTGGTGGCCGAACTGGGCGCAGGTCAGATTGGTGTGATCACCGAAGATTGCTACTACCGTGATCAGACCCACCTGACCATGGAAGAGCGGGTCAAGACCAACTATGACCACCCTAACGCGCTGGATCACGACTTGCTGGTACAGCACCTGAGCCAGCTGGTCAAAGGTGACGCAGTTGCCATTCCCCAGTACTCCTACACCGAACACACCCGGATGAGCGAAGTGACCCCGTTTGCGCCGCGCCGGGTGATCATTCTGGAAGGGATCCTGCTGCTGACCGACAGCCGTCTGCGGGATCTGATGGACGCCTCCATCTTTATGGATACCCCGCTCGACATCTGCCTGTTGCGCCGTCTGGTGCGTGATGTGCAGGAGCGTGGCCGTACCATGGACTCCGTGCTCAAGCAGTACCAGAAGACAGTGCGTCCGATGTTCCTGCAGTTTATCGAGCCGTCCAAACAGTATGCCGATGTGATCGTGCCCCGTGGTGGCAAGAACCGCATCGCCATCGACATGCTCAAGGCGCGTATCCGCCACATGTTGATTGGTTAAGATGAAACAAGCCGGGTGATGCCCGGCTTTTTTAAAAGCACAATTTGTCAGGAGAGTCGCCCAATGCGTCTGTGTGATACCGATATTGAACGCCATCTGGATGAAGGCAAGATCGTCATTGAGCCACGGCCCGGGGTAGAGCGGATCAGTGGTGTCAGTGTCGATGTGCTGCTAGGTAACGAGTTTCGGGTGTTTCGCGATCATACCGCGCCCTATATCGACCTGAGCGGCCCGAGCAGCGAGATGGCCGATGCCATCGATCGGGTGATGAGTGACGAGATCCACATCCCCGATGGCGAAGCCTTCTACCTGCACCCGGGTCAGCTGGCGCTGGCGGTGACCTACGAATCCGTCACCCTGCCTGCCGATATCGTCGGCTGGCTGGATGGCCGCTCTTCATTGGCGCGCCTGG
The DNA here is from genome assembly GCF_041402345.1 of Aeromonas sp. S11(2024). Lineage (NCBI taxonomy): Bacteria > Pseudomonadati > Pseudomonadota > Gammaproteobacteria > Aeromonadales > Aeromonadaceae > Aeromonas > Aeromonas sp. S11(2024). The sequence goes on from NZ_JBGLRC010000030.1 coordinate 5,730, forward strand.
GTCTGATGGTGCACGTGACGGCGCACCGGATCGATCCGGGTTGGTCCGGTCGCATCGTGCTGGAGTTCTACAACGGCGGCAAACTGCCGCTGGCACTGCGCCCGAAGATGAAGATCGGCGCCTTGAACTTCGAGATGCTCTCCGGCGTCGCGGCCCGTCCCTACAACAAGCGGGAAAATGCCAAGTACAAGAGCCAGCAGGGCGCCGTTGCCAGTCGCATCAATCAGGACTGATAACTGGCAACACGGCAACGATTCAAGGGAGCACAAGGTGCTCCCTTTTTGCATCTGGAATCAAACGGATATGGGGTTGATGGTGCTGGTCGGATGAGATTGGTGGGGCAGGGACATTTTATCACCACTTTCGCCCGTTTTTCTGTCATAAAAACGTCATAAAAATGAAATTATTGGCTTAATTGTCAGCTATTTTTGCCCTTTCCCGCAATCATTAGCGGCTTTAATTAATCGATGGCAAGCCGCATGAGGACTGGCTCTAGGATATTTTTTTCCAAAAAGCTCTTTTTTTTTATGGCTGAAATATTTCAATGGTGGCTATGGTGTTGGCCGCCATCTGGCATAATCCGCCGCAACTCATAAACAGGCTTTTTTTTTATGTTTGAAATGTTTAGTGGTTTGGGTTTGTGGTGGTCAATCGGTTTGGTATTGGCCGTTTTTTTTGTGCTTGCCTATGAATTTATCAACGGCTTTCACGATACCGCCAACGCGGTAGCAACGGTTATCTATACCAAGGCGATGCCAGCTCACCTGGCGGTCGTTGCATCGGGGATCTTCAACTTTTTTGGCGTCATGTTCGGCGGTCTGGGTGTGGCCTATGCCATTGTCCATCTGCTGCCCATCGACCTGCTGCTTGGGATGGACTCCACCCAAGGGTTGATCATGGTCTTCTCCTTGCTGTTTTCTGCCATCGTGTGGAACCTGGGCACCTGGTTCTTCGGGATCCCGGCTTCCAGTTCACATACCTTGATCGGTTCCATTTTGGGGGTAGGCGGCGCCTATGCCTGGATCACCCATAAACCGGTGACAGAAGGGATCAACGTGGGCAAAGCGATCGACATCATGCTTTCCCTCATCATCTCTCCCACCATCGGCTTCATCATCGCGGCGCTGCTGCTGCTGGCGATGAAGCGCATCTGGACCAGCAACAAGATCCACAAAACACCGGAAGAGCGTCAGCTGGTGGATGGCAAGAAGCACCCGCCATTCTGGGCGCGTCTAACCCTGGTGGCCTCGGCCATGGGCGTCAGCTTCGTACACGGCTCCAACGATGGCCAGAAGGGCATCGGTCTGGTGATGCTGGTGCTGATCTGTATGGCGCCTGCCTATTTCGCACTGGACATGAACAGCCGCGCCTATGATCTGGACCGGACCCAGGATGCCAACCAGCGCATCATGGAGATCTACCAGCGCAACCAGTCCGCCCTCTCTGGTGTCATCAACTTCTCTGCACCGGCAACGGCTCAGGAAGAGCTGATGACCCACTGCTCCGCCGATGGCGTGCTGCAGGCGATGGCCACCCTGGATGCCCGTCTGGGTGCCGTGCGTACTTATGATCAGATGAGCCTGACTGACCGCCGCGAAGTGCGTCGTCTGCTGCTCTGTATCGATGACACCGCCCGCAAGGCTGCCAAGCTGCCGCTGCCAGCCAAGGAGCTGACCGATCTGGCCAAATGGCGCAAGGATCTGACCGCGACCGCTGAATACGCACCGACCTGGGTGATCGTCTCCATCGCGCTGGCGCTCGGTTGCGGCACCATGGTGGGCTGGCGTCGTATCGTCCATACCGTGGGCGAGAAGATCGGCACCACCGGCATGACCTACAGCCAGGGCATTGCGGCCCAGATCACTGCTGCTACCTCCATCGGGGTTGCCAGTCTGACCGGTATGCCGGTGTCCACCACCCACATCCTCTCTTCTGCGGTGGCGGGTACCATGGTAGCCAACAAATCCGGCCTGCAGAGCCAGACCATCAAGACCATCCTGATGGCCTGGGTGTTGACCCTGCCGTTGACCATGCTGCTCTCCGGTGGCCTGTTCATCGTCAGCCACCATCTGTTTGGTGGATAATATCGTTATTTTTTAAGGGCCTGCGGGCCCTTTTTATTGGCTCTGTCCCTATTACGTGTTGAAAGGCTAATCTTGAAGTAGGCCATCACCATTAGGTCTACCATCATGGATACCCCAGCCTTTCAACACCTGTTGTCCCTCTTTCCCCAGTTAACCCTGCGCCAGCGCCGTGTTGCTCAGCAGGAGCTCACTGCACCCCACACCATTACCTCGCTCAATAGTCAGTTACCGGCATGCAATGGTTGTCCACATTGTCAGCAACTGGGTGGTCGCAGCCAAAGGAGGAAAGGATACACCGGTCATTCCCGGAGCGCGTTCTGTCGCCGAGCTGGAGGCTGAAGTGGCCCGGCTACGCAACGCTCTCGCACAAGCCAACATGGAGCGCGACATCATAAAAAATGTATGGTCTGCTCCTTATCTGCAAGCTTGAACTGATTTCCAGAAGTCGTTTGCGTCAATGTATCCGGCCTGTCTGTGAGCCGTTTTCCGGCTCTGGCCTTGATGAGATCCGCATGTCGTCGTCCTAATAAAGCTACCAGTCATGAGAGACTGCTTTTTTAGCCAGGCTGCAACGTCGTGGGGTGAACGCTTCTGTCATCTGTTTTTGGCTCGTAAAACCGGGTATGAGTTCTATCAGTTAAACGGCTGAACTTGTGTTGGGATACGGTTGGTAATCCCTGCCGGATGTCAGCACTTTCCAGCAAATTCGCATTATCTTGTTGGCCAAGGCGATAAGTACCATATGGTGGTGATGGCCGACCTCTAGCCTGGCGACCCATTCGCCTAACGATGATTTGTCACGCTTCATGTGAATTTTCAGCGCTTTGGCGCCCTGAATAACTATTTGCCTTAAATAGCTATTGCCACGCTTACTGGTCCCGCCGAGCGAAGATTTGCCGCCCGTTGAATATTGCCTGGGGACCAGCCCCAACCAGGCTGACAGGTCGCGGGCTTTCTTGAATTGTGAGCCATTGCCAATCGCGGCAATCAACGCGGTTGAGACAATCGGTCCAATGCCGGGGACGGCACTGATTTTTTGGCACAAACCTGATGCGCTTGAGGTTTGTCCGAGCATGAGACTCATGTCATCAATCTGAATATCCAGCTGTTGCCACCGTTCTCTCAGGCGTAATACCAGGGCACGGATAAAGTCAGGCAAGCCATTCTCGGCATCTTCAAGGATCGCCGGTAGGGCGCGCTCGAAGACTTTTCTGCCGACTGGCACGGTGAGCCCACATTCCAGCAGCAACGCTCGCATCTGATTGACAGTGGCGGTACGTTCGACGATGAAACGCTGACGGACGCGATGAGTCGCCTGCAATGCCAGTTGCTCATGAGATTTCAACGGGACACAGCGCATGGTGCCTCTGCTACCAGCCTCGGCAATGGCGGTAGCATCATTGAAGTCATTCTTGTTTGATTTGAGGTAGGGCTTCACAAATTGGGCAGGGATAATCTTGGGTTCGAACCCCGCCTGTTGAAACAGGCGACCCCAGTATTGCGAACCAGGACATGCCTCGAAGGCGACCCGACAGGGTGGGGTCGTGCTAATGAACTGTTTCAGTTGTGAACGAGTGAGCTTTTGCTTGGCCAATACATGCCCCATGCGATCCATCGCCACCAGGTGAAACCAATTTTTGCCTAAATCGATCCCGTAAATGTAAATCTGCGCTTGCTTCATGGTTGAGCCTCCTTGATGCTGGCTCCAGCATAGCGGGGTGGATGGAGCAGACCATCCCATTAGGCCGCCGCGTACTTTGCTCAGGAGTCACTGCCAAGTACGCGTGGATAGCCAACCAGCAGGATCTCTATCCCATTTCCGTTATCTGTCGTGTGCTGGAGGTCTCTCGTGCGGGCTTCTACCACTGGCGCCAGCGTCCACCGTCACAGCGCCAACAAGAAGATGAACGACTCAAGCTCGCCATTCGGGCTGCTCACAGCAAGACGCGCCAGACCTATGGCGCAGCGCGTTTACAAGCTGAGTTGGCCGCCGAAGGATTTTACGCCGGACGGGACCGGATTGGGCGATTGCGCCGTGAAATGGGGTTGTCTTGCAAACAAAAGCGCAAATTCAAGGCGACAACCCATTCTGCTCATTCCCTGCCTGTGGCGGAGAATCTCCTTGGTCAGGTCTTTGCGCCGACGAAGCCCAACGAAGTCTGGACCGGTGATATCACCTATATCGCCACCGACGAAGGCTGGCTTTATCTGGCTGGTCTCAAGGATGTGTTTACCTGTGAGATAGTGGGTTATGCGATGGGAGAGCGAATGACCACCGGGTTGGTCAGTCAGGCGCTGTTTCGGGCTGTGCAGCAGAAGAGGCCACCCGTTGGGCTTATTCATCACACAGACCGGGGCAGTCAGTACTGTGCCAAGGCTTATCGGGCTCTCCAGGTACAATTTGGCATGCAGACCTCCATGTCACGCAAGGGGAACTGCTTCGACAATGCCCCGATAGAAAGCTTCTGGGGGTCTCTTAAAAATGAACTGGTTCACCACCATAGATTCAAGACGAGAGCGGAGGCCAAGGCAGCGATTCAGGAATACATAGAGATTTTTTACAACCGCCAGCGTCGGCATTCACGACTTGGCAATGTCAGCCCGGCGGAGTTTAACAAGAGGTATTGGAGAACTGCTCAGGCTGCTTGATCCGGGACTGTCCGATCTTGCCAGGACACCTCAGTGATCAAGAGACAGCCAATAGGAGCCTCATTTTAAGGCTGTGAGGTGTCTAGGGAACTGGGGACGATTCATTCCTTTGACGTCCCAGAGTGCCACAGGGCTCCTTTGTGAACCAGCACTCTGTTGCTTTAATAGCCAGCTCGCTATAACTGCAAGGGGCTGAGCCAGCGCAGCAGTTGCTGGCCAACCTGCGGGTTGGAGAGCAGGGCCATATGACTGGTGCGATAGATAATCAGGGTATGGGCGGGCAGAAAGGCCAGCTGATGGCGCGCTTCGTTGTGCTGACCGAGGGCGCTACGAAGGGGCACCAGTCCATCGCCAATCAGCCGGTCGGCCAGCAGGCTGCGCTTGGCGGCAGTGGTCGCGGCGATGGCATAACAGTTGACGCTGAAGGGCAAGGGGAGTGGGACGCGGGGATCGCGCAAGGGCGCGGCGGGGTCGGGTTGGGCCACTTCATCGATCACCTTGCCATGGCGCAGATCCTTGATGCCAGCACTGCGCAGCTGTGCCAGCCTGACGAAGGGTTCGCTGTAGGCGGTAGCGGGCAGCAACTGTTCCAGCCAGTGACCGGCATGTTCGAGCGGCGCGCCGTGGTGTGGTGTGCCGAGAAATATCAGGTTGGCAAGGTGCGCAGGCCAGGTGAGCCCGGCCACGCCGGCATGGTGGCAGGCGCTGCGGGCAACCAGTCCCCCCATGCTGTAGCCCATTATCGTTATCTCTTTGAGCTCTCCCGGCCAGTGGGCGAGCAACTGCTCCAGCAGCAGGGCCAGCGTCTGTCCGTTTTGTGCAATGGGCAGGCCCGAGTTGTAGCGCAGGTAAAGAGGCTGATAGCCAAGCGCGTTGGCAAGTTGCTCCCCGTGATTGACCGGCTTGCCTTGATGCTCGGTCTGCCACTGCAGATCGTTCATGCAGAGGCCATGGATCATCAGCAGCACCCGTCCCTCGCGGGGTAGATCCTTTGGCATCGCCTGCCAATCGAGGAGCTGGCCCTGATAGCGCAGGGTCATGGGGGTGGCGAGAGCATTGTGGTGCTCGACCAGCTTGTCCCCCAATACGCCGTTGAGCGTGGCGATCAGGGCTGCACGTTTCGGGGTTTCGGGGATCTGGTGGGGCGGCGGAGTGGCTGGCAGGCGGCTGAGCAGATGGTTGATACCGCTGCCCAGGGTGTTGGCGGCACCATGTACCCCCTTGTAGACCAGCCCGGTTATCCCGGCTGTCTTTCCCTCATCCCGTCCCTTGAGCCCCATACCGCTCAGTACCGCCTGATGCACTGCTTCGGTGATCTCTACCGCGGCGGGCAGCGCCAGAGTCAGCAGGTGCGCCAGTTCGCGGATATCCGAAAGATGCCAGGAAGAGGATGGCGATGGGTCTGTGGCGTCGGTCATGGCAAGCCCTTGTGGAAGCGGGTATCGCGTTGTCGTGCCGCGAAGAGCGCAGCGTATCTCTATATCAAACCAGCTTGCTCCCTTTGTGGCGGGTTTACCAGTAACGGGCCATGCATGGCGGGGCTGATAAGAACCGCTTGCGAAGCCGGTCACGGTAATGACAGGGAAAATCACCTCTACTTCGTCATATGAAGCCACATGGAGAGGTAAGGATGTCGCTGTTTGATGAGGTGCGGATACAGGATTTGTGTGCACGGTTGCTCGATAGCCAGAACGAGAAGGGGTGCTCCCTTGAGAGTCGGCATGGCCGCAAGTTGAAAGAGTTGTTGCAGACGAATTGTGGGTTAAGACCTTTTGGGCGAAGCGCTCGTCATGTATTAACCGAGGCGGGACGGGCTTATCTGATCAGACAGCTGGCGCAGGTAGTTCCCCCTGAACCGGACAAGCGTGAGCAGTTGCAACGAATGGGAGTGAGTTTACCTGCACGACTCAATCAGGCCTGCTTTTATGCCCTCTGGCATGGGGACAGCAAGCATTCGCGGTCAGCATCCCTTGCCGCGCCACAGCTTGCGGAATTGTCGCTCACGCAGGATGAGGTGATCCGCATCCGCACCCTCGAACCGCTCTCGCTGGTCGATCGGCAGGGTCAGCAGCACGATATGACGGCAATGATGGCACTGCTGGGGGAGTTGGCGTTGCCGGAGCGGACTCTGGGCACGCTGGCGGCCATCGGCTGGCAGGGGGAGCGGGTCATTACGGTGGAGAACAAGGGGGCTTTTGTCGACTACCCGTTGCAACCCGGGCAACTGCTGCTCTTTGCTCCCGGTCGCAATACCACCCTGGCCAAACAGCTGATCCCGCTGCTGCCTGCGGGCGTGCAGTGGGCCCATTTTGGCGATCTCGATCAACGGGGTATCGATATTGCCATCGAGCTGGCGCGTGAGCTACAGCGTCCTGCCATGCTCTGGCTTCCCTGTGAGCTGCGGCCTTATCTGGAGCACTATGCCCGTCCGGTGCGCACCTTTGCGACGGACAGTGGCAAGGTGCCCTGGCGTGTGACGACGCAGGCTGATCAGGTTGATGGTCATGGCACGCCGGTAGGCGTTCCCTGGCTCGATAAACTGATCACAGACGGGACTTGGCTGGAGCAGGAGGTATTGATTCTGGCCCCTCATTGGCGGAGCTGGTCATTGGACGCGATGGGCAATCAGGGGTGAAACGGGGAGTCCGCGCTCCCCGTCATTTCGTGGTCAGCTGTTTACTTGGCGTTGATGGGCCCCTTGGTGCCGGCATCATTATCGACCCAGCCATCTTCACCCTTGATGCGGCGATCCCCCTGAATGGTGTAGATGACCATGCCATCCTTGAACACCAGCGCGCCATCAGATTTCTTGGCATTGACCTTCTTGTCGTTGACCCACACCTGATCCTTGCCATCGATGCGGATATTGGCCACGGTTGCGCCGGTTTGGGGGAAGGTGGCGATCCAGTTGCCCGCATAGGGGCTGCTGCTGGTTGCCGCGGCCGGAGCATTGCCAACACCGGCGGCTGCGTTCTCAGCCTTGGTTTTGTTGATATCGCAGCCATTGAGCTCGCTCACCTGAGTGCAGCCCGAGCGCTCCAGCTTCTGCTCATAGCTCAGATCCAGACCGCCCTCCGCGGCCGGGGCGGCCGCGCCAAATCCCGCCTTGGCATTTTCCGCTTTGGTTTTGTGAATGTCACAGCCCTGCGCCTCGGTGACCTGGGTGCAGCCGGATCGCTCCAGTTGCTCGGCATATTTGGCACTGATGGCGTGGGCAGGGGCGATCCCAAGCAGGGTCAGGGTGATGAGCAGTGCAGCATTCCTGGACATAGATAATCCCTCAAAGATTAAGTCATGCAGGTTCATCCGCGCAGTTGCGGCAGTGAACGTCGGCCTCTCCTGAGCATCCGAGACAGATGCGCAGCTGGCGTATTCACGTTAGCACCTTGGGCCAACCGTGCCCAGCGATGTGGCCGGAAGATATGGTGAGAGGTGATTCGGGCGGGGAGCGCAGGGGAGGCGAGATAGCAGCAGTGTCAACGCTGGAGAGATCATTCCAAGAGAAAAGGTGTTGCGGGCATTATCATAATGATAACGACAGCCCCGCTGATATCATTTCAGCCCCTGAAACTGACCTTTGATGATAATTCTCACCGATGCCGAGACATCGCCTCTGATTATTATCACCCGGCTATTTTATCGCTTGGCCACCCTATCCATCCTTTTATGGAATAAACCGCTGAAATAGCCACTGATTTTGTGGGTGGTATCACACACTTTCGTCATTTATTAATATCTTCCTGCATTTTATTGGTTTGGCATGGTTATTGATTGCCTCATATCGACGCTAACCGACGCGCTCACCCACAACCGGGATGCTGGTGACATCGTGAGTGAAAGGGGAGCTATCCATATCTCATCCAATGATTGGGGCGAACGATGAAAGCAGTTAACGAATTAATCAAAGAGATCAGAGCACTCAAATCCAACCTGCATGAAAAAGATTTTCTGCTGACCTGGGAGCAAACCCCTCAGGAGCTGGAGCTGGTATTGAAACTGGCCGAATCCCTCAAGACCCTGCGCGCCGAAAATATCTGCACCAAACTGTTTAACAGCGGGCTCGGTATCTCGGTTTTCCGCGATAACTCCACCCGAACCCGCTTCTCTTACGCCTCTGCGCTGAACCTGCTCGGTCTGGCCCAGCAGGATCTGGACGAGGGCAAATCCCAGATCGCCCATGGCGAAACCGTCCGTGAAACCGCCAATATGATTTCCTTCTGCGCCGATGCCATCGGGATCCGTGACGACATGTTCCTCGGTGCCGGTAACGCCTATATGCGCGAAGTGGGCGCCGCACTGGATGAAGGGTTCGAGAAGGGAGTGCTGCCCCAGCGTCCGGCGCTGGTCAACCTGCAGTGCGACATTGATCACCCGACCCAGTCCATGGCTGATCTCGCCTGGTTGCAGGAGCACTTCGGCAGCCTGGATAGCCTCAAGGGCAAGAAGATTGCCATGACCTGGGCTTACTCCCCGAGCTACGGCAAGCCGCTCTCCGTGCCGCAGGGCATCATCGGCTTGATGACCCGTTTCGGTATGGACGTGACCCTGGCCCATCCGGAAGGGTATGACCTGATCCCGGACGTGATCGAAGTAGCCAAAGAGAATGCCAAGGCATCTGGCGGCAGCTTCCGTCAGGTCACCTCCATGGAAGAGGCGTTCAAGGATGCCGATATCGTCTATCCCAAGTCCTGGGCCCCCTACAAGGTGATGGAGCAGCGCACTGAGTTGCTGCGTGCCAATGACCACGCCGGCCTGAAAGATCTGGAGAAACATTGCCTTGAGCAGAACGCCAAGCACAAGGATTGGCACTGCACCGAGGAGATGATGAAGCTCACCAAGGGGGGCGAAGCGCTCTATATGCACTGCCTGCCGGCCGATATTTCCGGCGTTTCCTGCAAAGAGGGCGAAGTAACCGAAGGGGTATTCGAGAAATACCGTATCGCCACTTACAAAGAGGCGAGCTGGAAGCCCTATATTATCGCCGCCATGATCATGGCCCGTAAATTCTCCGCCCCGGCAGAAACCCTGGAAAATCTGATTAAAGAAGCGCAAAAGCGGGTGAAATAAATAACGGCAGGGCAGGGTGAATATTCATCCTGCCCACGCTGTCGAATTCATTATTTCGAGTTTTCTCCCCGTGGCATCTGAATAACGGATCTCCCGGCGAGGCAGCTCTTTGTCAGGTAACGCCTAGTGAGGTAAGCATGTCCCAATTTTCTTTGAAGATGGATATTGCCGATAACCGCTTTTTTACCGCCGAGCTATCTCCGCTGTTTTCTCGCGCCGAAGCACAAAAGGCTCGCGCTTTTCATAAAAAACTGGCCGGTTATGAGCCGACCCCATTGTGCGACCTGAAAGATCTGGCCGCCTATATCGGGGTGAAAAATATATTGGTCAAGGACGAGTCAAAGCGCTTTGGCCTCAACGCCTTCAAGATGCTGGGTGGCGTTTATGCCATCGCCAACCTGCTCTGTGAAAAGTACGGGGTGGCCATCGAGGATTTCTCCTTCGATCTCATCAAACGCACCATCAAGGAGCCGATGACTTTCGCCACCACCACAGATGGCAACCACGGTCGTGGCGTTGCCTGGGCCGCCAAACAGGTGGGTCAGCATGCGGTGGTCTACATGCCCAAGGGCTCGGCCCAGGAGCGGGTGGACCACATCCTCAACCTCGGTGCCGAGTGCATCGTCACCGACATGAACTACGATGACACCGTGCGTCTCACCATGAAGATGGCCGAAGAGCGCGGCTGGCACATAGTGCAGGACACCGCCTGGGAGGGGTACACCAAGATCCCGACCTGGATCATGCAGGGTTACTCCACTCTGGCCGACGAAGCGGTCGAGCAGATGCAGGATATGGGCATCAAGCAGCCGACCCACGTGCTGCTGCAGGCCGGGGTCGGGGCGCTGGCGGGCGGGGTGCTCGGTTATCTGGTGGACTGCTTCGGGGCGAAAAACCTGCACAGTATCGTGGTCGAGCCGGATCAGGCCGACTGCATCTATCGATCCGGCGTGGCGGGGGAGATGGTCAACGTGGGGGGCGACATGCGCACCATCATGGCCGGTCTCGCCTGTGGCGAACCCACCCCCCTCGGTTGGCCATTGCTTAGAAGCTGCACCACCCAGTTTATCTCCTGCCACGACAAGGTGTCGGCGCTGGGCATGCGGGTGCTGGGCAACCCCCTTGGTAATGACCCCCGCATCATCTCCGGCGAATCCGGCTCGGTCGGCACCGGCGTGTTGGCGGCGGTGCGTCACCACCCGGATCGCGCGGCGCTGATGGCGCGCCTCGGGCTGGATAGCAACTCGGTCGTGCTGATCATCAACACCGAAGGGGACACCGATGTGAAGCACTACCGGGAAGTGGTGTGGGAAGGCAAGCATCCTGCCTGCGACTAACTCTCCCGCCAGAGCAGAGACACGAATTGAAGCATTGATCGCGCCTCGCAAATGGGGTGCGGTAACGGGCACAGGGCGCTGCCGACGAACAGGCCGCGCACTCTCAGTTGTTATGGAGGATCACAATGAGCAAGCAAATTCCGTTTGAAATGGTGTTGGAGAAGGCCTACCAGTACAAGGCCGAGATGAGTCAGTTCCTGCGCGACATGATCGCCATCCCGAGCGAGAGCTGCGATGAAGAGCGCGTCGTGCTGCGCATCAAGCAGGAGATGGAGAAGGTTGGCTTTGACAAGGTCGAGATCGACCCCATGGGCAACGTGCTGGGCTATATCGGCCACGGCCCGCACCTGATCGCCATGGATGCCCACATCGATACCGTGGGCGTCGGCAACATGGCCAACTGGAAGTTCGACCCCTATGAGGGGATGGAAGATCACGAGATCATCGGTGGTCGTGGTGCATCTGACCAAGAAGGCGGCATGGCCTCCATGGTCTATGCGGGCAAGATCATCAAGGATCTGGGGTTGGAAGATCAGTACACCCTGCTGGTGACCGGTACCGTACAGGAGGAGGACTGCGACGGTCTTTGCTGGCAGTACATCATCGAGCAGAGCAAGATCCGCCCCGAGTTCGTGGTCAGTACCGAGCCCACCGACTGCCAGATCTACCGTGGCCAGCGCGGCCGCATGGAGATCCGCGTCGAGGTGCAGGGGGTCAGCTGCCACGGCTCCGCACCGGAGCGCGGTGACAACGCCATCTTCAAGATGGGCCCCATCCTTGGCGAATTGAAGGAGCTCAGCCACAACCTCGGTCATGAAGACTTCCTCGGCAAGGGCACCCTGACCGTCTCAGAGATCTTCTTCACTTCGCCGAGTCGCTGTGCCGTGGCGGACAGCTGCGCCGTCTCCATCGACCGTCGTCTGACCTGGGGCGAGACCTGGCAAGGGGCGCTCGATGAGATCCGCGCCCTGCCTGCGGTGCAAGCCGCCGGTGCCGAGGTCTCCATGTATCAGTACGACCGTCCGGCCTACACCGGTCTGGTCTACCCGACCGAGTGCTACTTCCCGACCTGGAAGGTGGAAGAGGATCACATCACCGTCAAAACCCTCTCCAAGGCTTATCGCGAGCTGTTCAACAAGGAGCCGGTGGTAGACAAGTGGACCTTCTCTACCAACGGGGTCTCCATCATGGGTCGTCACGGTATTCCGGTCATCGGTTTTGGCCCGGGTAAAGAGCCGGAAGCCCACGCGCCGAACGAGAAGACCTGGAAAGAGCATCTGGTTAAGTGCGCCGCCATGTACGCCGTGATCCCCATGCTCTATCTGGCCGAGCTGGACAAGTAAGGGGTCTGCCGGGTGGTGACTGCCATCGCCGCCCAGCTGTTGAAAGTGCCCCGTCTCCATTGAGGCGGGGCCTTGCTGTTTGAAGGCAAAAAGCATTCGAGGTGGTGGGGATGAAACGGCTGATCAAGAACGGCGTGCTGGTCGATGCGCAGGGTGAATATCGTCAGGATCTGTTGATCGAAAACGGGGTGATCCGCGCCCGTGCCGCCGATATCCAGCCCGATGGCGAAACCGAGGTGATCGATGCCAGCGGCTGCTATGTGATGCCGGGTGGCATCGATGTCCACACCCACTTCAACATCGATGTCGGGATTGCCCGCAGTTGCGATGACTTTTTCAGCGGTACCCGTGCCGCCGCCTGTGGTGGCACCACCACCATCATCGACCACATGGGATTTGGCCCGGCGGGGTGCAATCTGCATCACCAGCTGGCCCGCTATCACGACTACGCCGCCGATCAGGCGGTGATCGACTACAGCTTTCACGGCGTGATCCAGCATGTGGATGACGCCATCCTTAATGAGATGGCCGCCATGGTGCAGGAGGAGGGGATCAGCAGCTTCAAGCTCTATCTCACCTACCAGTACAAGCTGGGGGATCACGACGTGCTGCGCGCCCTGGCCCGCCTCAAGGAGGTGGGGGCGCTCGCCACCGTCCATCCCGAGAACGATGCCGCCATCGCGGCGCGCCGGGCGGCCCTGCTGGCCGCCGGTCACCATGAACCCTGGTATCACCCGCAGAGCCGTCCGCTGGAGTGCGAGGCGGAGGCGATCGCCCGGATGATCAATCTGGCGGGGCTGGCGGGCAATGCGCCGCTCTATATCGTCCACCTCTCCAACGGCTTGGGGCTGGAGTATCTGAAACTGGCGCGCCGTCAGGGTCAGCCGGTCTGGGTAGAGACCTGCCCGCAATATCTGCTTTTGGATGATTCCTGTTACTACCGGGAGAACGGGGTCGACTATCTGCTCAGCCCGCCGCTGCGCTCGCGCCGCGAGCAGGACAAGCTGTGGGTCGGTATCGCTGCTGGTGACATCGACACGGTGGCGACCGATCACTGCAACTTCTCCCACGCCCAGCGCATGACCCTCTCGGACGGCGATTTCAGCCGCTGTCCCAACGGCTTGCCCGGGGTCGAAAACCGGATGCTGCTGCTGTTTGCCCACGGGGTGTTGGGCGGGCGCATCTCGCCATCGCGGTTCGTGGCCCTCACCAGCGCCAATTCGGCCAAGTTGTTCGGTCTCTGGCCGTGCAAGGGCAACTTGCAGCCGGGGGCCGACGCCGATCTGGTACTGATGGATCCCCGTGGCGAGACCCTGATCCGTCACGCCGCCCTGCACGACAACGGTGACTACAGCCCCTACGAGGGGATGCGTTGTCCCGGCCAGATCAGGATGACCCTCAGTCGCGGCGAGATCGTGGCCTGCGACGGCGAATTTACCGGACAACGGGGGCATGGCCGCTTTCTGGCCAGAGCGCCCTTTGATCCGGCGTTGGCGCCTGATCTGCACTCGCCTTGCCCCGCGGTTGCTGGCTGACAATCCGTTCGAAACAGACAGAGCAGCAAGGTTATGTGAACAACGAAAGGTGGGCCGGTATTGCGCCGGCTTGTCCCATCACTGGAGATAACAAGATGAAACAGAGAATCGTACTGGCCCTGGGGGGCAACGCTCTGGGCAACAACCTGCCCGAGCAGATGAAGGCGGTGCAGAGCACGGCGCACACCATCGCCGACCTGATCGCCCAAGGGCACGAGGTGGTGGTCACCCACGGCAACGGGCCGCAGGTGGGGATGATCCAGCAGGCGTTCGAGGTGGCGGCCCGCCACGAGCCCAAGTCCCCCCATCTGCCCATGTCGGTCTGTGTGGCCTTGAGTCAGGGTTACATCGGTTATGACCTGCAAAACGCCCTGCGCGAAGCCCTGCTGGAACGCGGCATCCACAAGCCGGTTGCTACCCTGGTGACCCAGGTGGAGGTGGATAAAAACGATCCCGCCTTCCTTGACCCGAGCAAGCCCATCGGCGGTTTCTTCAGCAAGGAGGAGGCCGAGGCATTGATGGCCAAGGGCGAGCTACTCAAAGAGGACGCCGGTCGCGGCTATCGCCGGGTGGTGGCATCCCCCAAACCCGTCGACATCATCGAGAAAGAGACTGTCTCTGCCATGCTGGCCGCCGGTCAGGTGGTGATCACCGTCGGTGGCGGCGGCATTCCGGTGCTGCGGGAGGGCAATCACCTGCGCGGTGCCAGCGCGGTGATCGACAAGGATTGGGCCAGTGCCAAGCTGGCGGAACTGATTGACGCCGACATGTTGATCATCCTTACCGCGGTGGAGAAGGTCGCCATCAACTTCGGCAAGCCCGATGTGCAGTGGCTCGATCAGCTGAGCGTGGCCGATGCCAACAGCTTTATCGCCCAGGGGCAGTTTGCCAAGGGCTCCATGCTGCCCAAGGTGGAGGCGGCACTCTCGTTTGCCACCTCCCTGCCGGGGCGAAAATCCCTGATCACCCTGCTGGAAAAGGCAGCCGAGGGGATCGCTGGCAAGACCGGTACCGTGATCAGCCTGTAATCATGCGTACTGACCCGCAGGGGCATCCGGCCCCCTGATAGAGTGTGGAGCCTTGGCTCCACACTCAGTTTTATTGGGATGGCGGTGACGGATCATCACTGTCGAACGTGTTCTGCAGGCCAGATGAACCGCTCTGTGGGAGTGGCAATGGGGCTAGTTGGAGTGGCAGCCGGGTTTTGTGGATGGCAGAAACCTGTAGAGGCCGATACCGGCGAGCAAACCAATCATCGCCAGCAGCAGCCAGATGACTGTGGCGGGGCGGCTGCCCGCATCCCCCAACATAAAACCGATGAGCAGGTTGCCAAAGAGCGCCATGCAGCCGCCAGCGCTGGCATAAAAGCCGTAGTAGCTGCCGAGCTGCTCGGGAGGGGCGTAGCGGGGCAGTTGGGCGGCAAAGAGCGGGAAGCAGAGGATGGAACCCAAGGAAAGCAGAGCCACCTGCGTCAACACGCCTGCCGTCGGCCAAGGTGCCAGCAGCGGTAGAGCCAGGTAGCTCAAGCCCATCATCCCGATACCCAACCCCATGGCGAGCGGCACACCCAGGCGACTCTCTACCAGACGGGAGGCAGGTAGCTGGAGCAGGACGCCGATCACCGCCGAGAGGGTAAAGACCCCGCCGAGCAGGTGGGTGGCGTCCGGCAGGCTCTGGATATGAGCGGGCAGGGCGAGATAGAGTTGGTGGAACAGGATCTGGTAGCTGCCCGCCAGCAGGGTAAACACGATAAAAGGGCGCTGGCGCATTATCTCTCTCCATTGGCGCAAAATGGCGCCACGCGGACTCTGGTGGCTCACCGGGCGTTTGGGCAGCACCCGGTATTGCAGCACGCCGAGCAGGGCGAACAGACTCGCCGCCAACAAGCCGGTCAGGGTATAGCTCTGCTGGGTCAGTGTCAGTCCGACCAGGGGCCCGAGCAGCATGCCCGCCTCGCTGGCGAGATTGTGCAGGGCAAAGGCGCGCTGACGCTGGCTCGGGTTGTGGCATTCGCTGGCAAGATACGCCTGGGCGCAAGGGGTGAACAGCGCCCCCGCAAAGCCGGTGAGGGCGGCGGCCAGCAGCAGGATGGGCAGGGACTCGGCCCAGCCGAGCAACACGAAGCCTATGGATCGCACCAGGCAACCCCAGACGATGGCGGGGTGATAGCCGATGCGATCCCCAAGGGTGCCTCCCAAGAGAAAGAGCCCCTGCTGGCTGAAGACCCGCATCCCCATGACCAGGCCACATGCCCAACCGGCCAGACCCAGCCCGCTACCCATGTGCTGGGCGAGGAAGGGCATCATCATGTAGAAGCCGAGGTTGAAGGCCAGCCCGTTGGTGATAAGCAGGCGGGCTGCCGGGCTCATGCCCTGCCAGTCCTGCCAGTAAGAGGCGCTGTTCATCTTCGCCACCCACTAGCATGTCGGGAGGGGGCCGCCGGGGTTGTGTTGCGCTCAGTCATGAGGCCTTTCGCACGGTTCTGAGGAAGGGGATGCCGCGCTGATCGTGGCTTATCTCCACCGGCACATGGTAGAGGCGCTCGATGAGGGCCGCGTCGAGCACCCGGGCGGGGGGGCCGAAGGCCTGCAGATCGCCGTCTGCCAGCACGATCAGCTGATCGGCAAACTGGGCAGCGAGGTTGAGATCGTGCAACACCACCAGGGTGATCCACTGCTGCTCGCGGGTCTGCTGACACAGGTGCTCCATCAGTTGCATCTGGTGGTGCAGATCCAGGGCGCTGACTGGCTCGTCCAGCATCATGATGCTGGGATCGCGCAGCAGCACCTGGGCGAACAGTACCATCTGCCGCTGGCCGCCGCTTAAGGAGTAGAGGGGGCGATCAGCCAGATGGGCGATGCCGAGCGCCTGCAGGGCGCGACCCGCCGCCAGGATGTCCTCGTCCGCCAGACGCATGGAGAGGCTGTCGAGGCGCCCCAGCACCACCACTTCGATGACGCTCAAGTCCAGCTCCAGCTGGATGTTCTGGGGCATGTAGCCAAACTGCTGGCGCCACTTGGCCTGCGTCATCTGGCGGGCACTCTGGCCCCCCAGCCGGATATCGCCGCCATCCGGGGTCAGTTCACCAAACAGGGTGCGCATCAAGGAGGTCTTGCCGGTCCCGTTCGGGCCGATGATCACGTGGACTTGACCCGGATGCAGGGTGAGGTTGAGCTCTCGCAGCAGGGTCTGCTGGCCGAGGGAGAGGGAGAGTCGGGATATTTCAAGCACGTTTACGCCCCCTGCCGAGGATCAACCAGATGAAGAAGGGCACGCCAATCAGAGCGGTGACGATGCCGATGGGAAAGAGGGCCCCCGGAATAATGGACTTGGAGAGCACCGAGGCCGCCGAGAGCATGCAGGCGCCGCACAGGGCCGAGAGCGGGATCAGAAAGCGCTGATCTTCCCCCACCAGCATGCGAGCGATATGGGGAGCCACCAGGCCAACGAAGCCGATGACACCGACGAAACTGGTGGCGGTGGCGGTGAGCAGGGCGACCAGTACTAGGGTCTTCATGCGCAGCCTGTCCACGTTGACCCCGAGGCTGCGGGCGCGGGCCTCCCCGAGGCGCAGGCTGGTGAGGGCCCAGGCATCCCGGTAGATAAGCAGGGTGCAGATCAGGGTGACTGCGGCCGTGATGATCAGGGAGTCCCAGGTGGTGCGCATCAGGCTGCCAAACAGCCAGAACAGGATCTGCTGGTTGAGCTCGGGGGAGGAGAGAAACTGCAGCAGGGAGAGCAGGGACTGGAACAGGAACAGCAGGGCGATACCCGCCAGGATCAGGGTCTGGCTGCTGACATGGCGCATCATGGCCAGGCCAAATAAAAGGCTCGCGGCAAACATGCAGAGGATGAAGGCGCCGGCCGGAATGGCCACCAGGGGAGGGAGTCCGAGACCGCCGGTATAGAGCGCCAGTGCGGCGCCGAGCCCCGCTGCGGCAGCGAGCCCCAGGGTGTAAGGGCTGGCGAGGGGGTTATCCAGCAGGGTCTGCATCTGGACGCCGCCAAGGCCGAGTGCCGCACCGACTACCAGCGCCATCAGGGCGATGGGCAGGCGCATGTCATGGACTATGGTGCGGGTCATGGGATCGGTCTGGGCGGGGGCGAGCAGGGCATCGACCACTTCGCCAAGGGGCAGCAGGGAGGGGCCGGTGGCGATGTCGAGCACCAGGGTAATGCACAGCACCAGGGTGAGCAGCAGGAGCCAGTGCCCGCGACGGCGCTCCCGTTGCCGCTGGCGGGCGAGGGTCTGCTGCAGGGCAGCCAAATCATTCATGATGACAATCCTGAAACGGGCGCCATGAGAGGCGCCCACAAGGGTGAAAGAGGGATGAAGAGGGCTCTGCCTAGACAGGCAAAGCCCGAACGACCGGATTCAGTTTGCGTCACCCTGCTTGATGCCCAGCATAAAGGTGCCTTGGGGACGGATGGGCAGATAGCGCTGGTAGAAGCCCTGATAGGTGGCCAGGGGATCGAGATCCTGGAACAGATCCGGGTAGAGGGCCTTGGCCATGAACTCGATGAGCGCAGCATCCATGATACTGCGGGTGGCGCCGTGATAGACCGCATAGAGGCGACCCTGCTGCACCGCGGGCAGCTCGCTCCAGCCCGGACGGGCGGCAAAGCCTTGCAGACGCTGGCGCACTGTCTCTGCCGACACATCCTGGCCGACCTGCATCGCCTCTGCGCTGCTCACGCTCTCGTAGCCCGCCATCAGGATGACCTCGGGTTTGCTCGCCAGCAGTTGCTCAGGATGGATGGGGCCCCAGCGCTCGACGAAGGGAGCCGCGACGTTGTCACCCCCGGCCAGCAGAGCCATCGCGCCCCACATGTCCTTGCCATAGGTGTAGCTGTATTCTGCAGGTCCCTTGTCCCCGAGCTCGATATAGACCCGAGGGGGCTGGCGCTTCGCGTTGGCAACGCGGGAGGTGATGATGTCAATCTTGGCCTTGTATTCGTCGGCCATCTGTTGGGCACGAGCTTCCTGACCTGTCACCTTGCCCAGCAGCAAGGTGCTCGCCATGTGGCGCTCCAGGGTCTGGGCGTTGTAGTCGATGACCACCACCGGGATCCCGGCCTGTTCGAAGCGTGGCAGATCCGGGACGAGGGCCTCATATTGCCACTTCGCCAGGATCAGCAAATCGGGCTTGACCGCCAGGGTCTTCTCGATGGAGAAGCTCTGATCCTGCACATTGCCAAGGTCAGGCACCTTGGCCAGTTGCGGCAGGCTGGCCACATAGAGCGACCAGATGGCGGGGCGGGACTTGACGAACCAGCCACGGGACATGCCCACCAGCCGATCGGCGCCGCCTTCACCGGCCACGGCCAGATAATCCTCGGGATAGAAACCGAGCACGATACGGCTGGCCGGCAGGCTGAGGGAGACCTTGCGGCCCATCACATCTTCTACTTCAACCGGGGGATTTGCCTGCGCCATCCAGCTCATCAGGGCGAGCTGACCGAGCAGCAGCAACTTTGCCAGGGGGTGACGAAACATCTTGTGAAAACCTTGAACGGATTTTGGGGTGAGAAGCATTAGCATTTGCGTTTAATGATGGCAATCGATTTTACCAGGGGTCACATAAGGGAGGTATATAGCGTGTTGGTTGTTCGAGGCCCACCTTGGCAAGGTTCTTCGCCAACGCCGCTCTTCAGGGGGGGAGGGTAGGTTTGGGCTGTCGGCCCCCACAAGAGTAAGATGGTTCATTTCGGGGCTGGTTAGCCCGGCATGCAGGCGCACAGGCGCCAAAAAGGCAGAGTAATGAGCACAAAGATCAATATGGCGGCGCTGGGGGGACTGGTCCTGCTCACCGCCATCTGGAGTTACAGCTGGATCGTGATGAAGCAGGTGATGCTCTACGCGGGGGCCTTCGAGTTCACTGCCCTGCGCTGCCTGTGCGGTTCATTGGTGTTGTTGCTGGTATTGGCCCTGCGCGGCCGCCGTTATCTCAAACCCACTCCGTTTCGCTATACCCTGGCCATCGCCCTGTTCCAGACCTGCGGCATGGTGGGGTTGGCCCAGTGGGCGCTGATCAGCGGCGGGGCGGGCAAGGTGGCCATTTTGAGTTACACCATGCCGTTCTGGGTGGTGATCTTCGCGGCGCTCTTTCTCGGCGAGCGGATGCGCAAGCTACATTATCTGGCGGTCGGGGTGGCTGCCTGCGGCCTACTGCTGGTGATCGAGCCCTGGCAACTGCACCTGGATTCCATGAAGAGTGCGCTGCTGGGGATTACCTCCGGCATCTGCTGGGGGATCAGCGCCATCATCGCCAAGCGGATGTATGCCCGCCATCCCGGGGTGGATCTGATGTCCCTCACCACCTGGCAGATGATCTACGCCACCATAGTGATGGCGCTGGTGGCGGCGCTGGTGCCGGAGCGCCCCATCGACTGGCAGCCCTACGTGATGGGGGCGCTGGCCTATAGCGCCATCTTCGCCACCGCCATCGCCTGGAGTCTCTGGCTGTTTGTGCTGAAAAAGCTGCCTGCGGGGATTGCCAGCCTCAGTACTCTGGCGGTGCCGGTGACCGGTGTGCTGCTCTCCTGGTGGCTGCTGGGGGAAAACCCGGGGCCGGTGGAGGGGAGCGGCATCGCCCTTATCGTACTGGCGCTGTTGGTGATTAGCCGCAAGGGCAAGCGCTCAGTGGTATCGGTGGCGGGGGAGACCCGTATCAAGCACGGCTGAGCCGATTGCCCGCGAAGAGATAAAGAGGGCCCGCCATCATGGCGGGCCCTTCTGGTTTTAAGAACACTCTCTTATCTGCGCTGGGCCAGATGCATCATGGCTTCCAGCACGGCGCCGCCGATGGCGCGGGCCTTGTCAGAGACGGTGGTGGCATCGGCGCGCTCGCCGCGCGGGTCGATATCGCCAATCTTGAAGCCGATAGGCACTTCGATGCCATCGCTGAGCAGCCCCCGCACCATGCCAGAGAGCGGCGCGATAATGGGGGCATCCCCTACATGGGCGATCACATCCCCCTCCTGCACCAGATCGCCGAGCTTGATAAGGCTCTTCATCACCCCGGGGGCGGGGGCGCGCACCACCCGGCGGGCGGAGTGCCCCTCGATCACCCCGGGAATGCCGGTATTGGGTTGGGCAGGGCCCTGATAGATGACCCGCCCCAGATGATGACCGCGGTTGGTCTCGATCACCGCATCGCAGTCGCGTCCCGCCTCAAACCCCGGGCCAAGGGCCACCGTAATGGGGGCCATCTCCTTGTGGGTGCCGAGATTCTGCTTGGCGAGGATGGCATCCACCAGATAGCGGGGCTTGAGCTCGGCGAGGGTGGCACAGTCAGGGTCAACCAGTAGCGGAATGACGCCCCGATCCAGCTGCTCGAACGCCTGTTCGACGCTCTCGACCCGCTTGGCACGCACTCCCTCGACCCTTGTTTCGCCGTCGAACATCCCCTGCGCGAAGGCGACGGTACGGCGGATCACCGTGGGCTTGTCGAGATCCAGCATCACCACCTTGAAACCGGCATTGTGCAGCCGCAGCGCCACGCCGGTAGCGATGTCGCCGGAGCCACGCATCACCACCAGCTGATCCCGCTTGAGGCGCACGTCATCCTGCATCAGACCACCCGATTTGCCGTTTTTCACTTGAAGCAGCTCGGCGAGGATGCTGATGGCGATCTCCTCGGGGGTCTCGGCACCTATGTTATAGCCGATAGGGGCGTGCAGCCGCTGCAATTGCTCCTGACTCACCCCTTGCTGGCGCAGCGCCTGGGTGAAGGTCTGCACCTTGCGCTTGCTGGCGAGCAGTCCCAGATAGGCGAGGGGACGGCTTATCAGCCGCTCCAGCGCCTCCTTGTCCTGATGGTTGGTGGCGATGATAACGAAGTTGTCTGGCTCGATGGCCAGCGCCTCAATCACAGCGCTGATGGTATCAGCCTCTTTGAGGTGAGTGCCGACGGGGAAGTGATCGGGATTGAGGCTCCCTTCAAAACAGTCGCCAACATGGATATCAAAACCGAGTGGAGCGGCGGCATGGGCCAGCGCCCGGTTGACGTGACCGGCACCAATGAGCACCAGCCGTGGCCGCAGACCATAGACATCGATATAGACCGACATGGCGCCACCACAGTCCGCCCCTACCGCATGTTCGCCGTTGCGGGCCATCCGGCCGTGGAAGATGCGCGGCTTGCGCTCGGCAATGGCGGCCATCGCTTCCTCGATCACCAGCCGCTCGATCATGCCGCCGCCGATGGTGCCGAGGATCTGGCCATCGGCCATTACCAGCATCTGGGCCTGATGGCGGGGGGTGGAGCCCCGGCTCTCGATGATCTGGGCCATGGCAAACGGCGTGTTCTCCTGTTCCAGTCGGGCTGCGTGTGCAAACAGATTCATAAGGTACCTCTTCTTATCCTTAAACCATCATGGGCGAGGCGGCTGTGCCTCATCCTGAGCGAAGTAACCGAGTGCGAGGCGAATGGGTTGTGGTTCGCGAACCGCCCCCTGCCAGATGGCGTGGATCTCGGGGTGGCGGGTATGCAGCTTTATCAATTCATCGAGCCACGACGCCTCATTTTGATAATCCCCATTGATAAACCAGATCCGGCGCGCCCTGGCCGGGGTGCCCTTGAACAGCCCCTCGGGGTGGGAGAGCAGCTGGTGAAACAGGGCCCAGTCGAGGGGGTCACCGGCCTCTATCCCGCACAGGGCCTGAAGCTCTGCCCAGCGGTGGATCTGCTGCGGGTCGGCCTTGGCCCCCACCATGGCGCCGCCCGTCAGGGCGATCACCCAATCACTGTGCTGAGGAATGCAAGGTTCGTGCAAAGCGGGCACTTTCAATAACTTGTGATGGGCGCCATCCGCTTCGACCAGGATGAGATCGAAGCGCTGCTGCCCCTTGATGAGATCAATCTGCTGGGGCGTGGGGCCCGCCACCTTTCCGGTGCGCTCGTCGAGATGGCTGAACAGGGCAACCAGCGCCGGGCCATCCGGTAGCGCCTGACAGCGGGTAAGTTGACGAACGGGATCCGTCTCGATAATCAATTCCCGATAGTGTGACGGGGCAGGCAGAAACATCCGGGTGGTGGTGGTAATTAGCACCCTTTTACCCTGTTGATAAAAATATTCCGCCAGCCAGAACAGGGTGCTGGTTTTTCCACCGGCCCCGCAGAGGCTAATTAAGGTGGTATGGCTATCAATATTTTTGGTGAGCGAGTTTAATAGCGGCTCTATATCTGGAAATGCGACAGCAACAGCGTGTGGGTGCGACATAATGACGACCAAAATAAATATCGAAGGAAGTGGGAAACAACGTTGCCAAGAACAAGTGCAGTGTGACTGTATAATAACGGCGGCGGGTTTATCTTCCCGAATGGGTACCTGGAAAATGATGCTACCTTATTGCCAGGGGACAATGCTTGATGCAAGTCTCAAAAATGCCCTGGCTTTTTGTCAGCGCGTTATTCTGGTGGTGGGCCATCGTGGCGAGGAGCTTCAAGCCCGCTACGGATCACGGCCGGATATTGTTGTCGTCCACAATCCCGACTATCGGCAGGGGCTGGGCAGCTCCATCCGCTGCGCCCTGGCGGCCAGTGACGCTGACTACCTCTTTATCAGCCACGGGGATCTCCCCTGTATCCCGCGCGAGGTCTATCAACAGCTCTGGCAGGCACGGGGTTGTGAGGCTCTCTTTCCCACCTGGCAGGGGGAGGCGGGCCATCCGGTGTTGCTGCCAAAATCCCTTGCCCGCGAGCTGGCTGCAGCCCCGGTGCAATCGTCGGTACGACGCTGGTTGCAAGGGCATCCCCATCGTATGGTGCCAGTCGACAGCCCCGCCATCCTGTTTGATGTGGATACCCCGGAGCGCTATCAGGCGCTGCTGGGGCGCATTCTTGAAAATGAGAGTTAGCCCACGAAATAACCCTGTTTAAAAAGATAACGGGGAGATAAATGGCGTATCAAAGTGATATTTCTCGCACTTGATCTGATAGGGCGAGCTCTTTTTAATCAGCTCATTAAGTAAATTTCAGAGTGATTGATAACTACTCGCAATACCCATAATGGTGACATCGTAATTTCTCATCATTAATTGGAGCTGTCTCACGCTTTCACCCTAAAAAATAGTTTTGTAGCTCGTTTTGTAACTGTAGTGGCCTGATAGTTGCTCCTCTCCTTGCCAAGGGGGAACACCCGTGCGGGATACTCCATTTATTCATGCTGCCAATGGGCAGAACAGCTGCAAGGAGATAGCCATGGGCGATATTATGCGACCCGTTCCGTTCAAGAACCTGCTGACCCGTATTTTTGCGGAATATAAAGAGAGTCAGAGCATTTTCGGTATTCCCGCCGCGCAATTCTATCGCAAGCAGGACGAGCGCAAGATCAAGGTGTTCGGTGAAACCTGCGAGACCCCCATTGGCCCGGCAGCCGGCCCCCATACCCAGTTGGCCCAGAACATCGTCACCTCCTGGCTGACCGGCGGGCGCTTTATCGAGCTCAAGACGGTGCAGATCCTGGACCGTCTTGAACTGGAAAAGCCCTGTATCGATGCCGAGGATGAGTGCTTCAATACCGAGTGGTCTACCGAGTTCACCCTGCCCAAGGCGTTTGACGAGTATCTTAAAGCCTGGTTTGCCCTCTACCTGCTGGAGGAGGTGTTTGACCCGCGCCTCGACGGAGAGGCCAAGTCCTTCATTTTCAACATGAGCGTGGGTTACAACCTCGATGGCATCAAACAGCCACCGATGCAGCAGTTTATCCACAGCCTGATGGATGCAAGCCAAAGTCCGAAGTTTGCCGAGTACCAGCAGGTGCTGCGCGAGCTGGTGGCCGACGAGCGGTTTATCGCTGAGCTGGGAATGGGGGCGCGCCGCGATCGCCTGCAACAGCTGGTGGATCGCATCCCGGCCAATCTGGTGCACGGTGTCACCCTCTCCACCATGCACGGCTGCCCGCCGAACGAGATCGAGGCCATCTGCCGCTACATGCTGGAAGAGAAGGGGCTCAACACCTTCGTCAAACTGAACCCGACCCTGCTGGGCTACCCGCGGGTGCGCGAGATCCTCGATACCTGCGGCTTTGATTACATTGGTCTGAGCGAAGAGTCGTTCGATCACGACCTCAAGCTGGATCAGGCCAAGGCGATGCTGACCCGCTTGATGGCGCTGGGGGCCGAGAAGGGGCTCACCTTCGGGGTCAAGCTGACCAACACCCTTGGCACCATCAACCGCAAGGGGGCGCTGCCGGGGGATGAGATGTACATGTCCGGCCGCGCGCTGTTCCCGCTATCCATCAACGTGGCTGCCGTGCTGTCTCGCGCCTTCGATGGCAAGCTGCCCATCTCCTACTCCGGTGGTGCCAGCAAGTTCAACATCGCCGAGATCTTCGAGACCGGTATTCGTCCCATCACCATGGCCACCGACCTGCTCAAGCCGGGTGGCTACCTGCGCCAGATCGAGTGCCTCAAAGAGATCGACGCTTCTGACAGCTGGGGCATGGCTCAGGTGGATGTGACCAAGCTGGAAGCGCTTGCCGCCAAGGCCCTCACCATGGATTACACCCAGAAGGAATGGAAGTCCGACGATCGCATCGAAGTGGGTGGCGGCCTGCCGCTGACCGACTGCTACGTAGCGCCCTGCGTCACTGCCTGCGCCGTGCATCAGGATATCCCCGAGTACATTCGCCTGATGGGCGAGGGGGAGTATGTGGCGGCCCTTGAGCTGATTTATCAGCGCAACGCCTTGCCCGCCATCACCAGCCACATCTGCGATCACCAGTGTCAGTACAACTGCACCCGTCTCGACTACGACAGCGCGCTCAATATCCGCGAGCTGAAAAAAGTGGCGCTGGAGCGCGGCTGGGAAGGGTACAAGGCGCGCTGGCACAAGCCGGCAGGCAGTGGTGACAAGCACCCGGTTGCAGTCATTGGCGCCGGCCCGGCCGGTCTCTCCGCCGGTTACTTCCTGGCCCGTGCCGGCCACCCGGTCACCGTGTTCGAGCGCGAAGCGGATGCCGGTGGCGTGGTCAAGCACATCATCCCCGAGTTCCGCATTCCGGCCGAACTGATCCAGCACGATATCGACTTTGTTGCCGCCCACGGGGTCAAGTTCGAGTTTGGCTGCGATCCGGCGCTCACCGTCGACAAGCTGCACGCCCAGGGCTTTACCTATGTCTTCGTCGGCATCGGCGCCGACAAGAATGGCGGCATGCGCCTCGAGGGGGGACACGAGCGGATTTACAAATCCTTCCACTTCCTGCGCAGCTTCAATCAGGGCAAACCGCTGCCGCTGGGCCGCCATGTGGCGGTGATCGGTGCCGGCAACACCGCCATGGACTGTGCCCGCGCCGCCCTCAAGGTGCCGGGTGTCAGCGATGTGACCGTTATCTACCGCCGCAGCGAAAAAGAGATGCCCGCCTATCGCGAGGAGTATCTGGAAGCGGTGGAGGATGGGGTGCGTTTTTGCTTCCTCACCAATCCGGAGCGCTTTGACAAAGATGGCAAGCTTGTCGTGCGGATGATGGCGCTGGGGGATCCTGACGAGCAGGGCCGCCGCCGTCCGGTGCCCACCGAGCAGACCGAAGTGATGCAGATGGATGCCCTGATCACCGCCATCGGCGAGCAGCCTGACTGCGAGGTATTGAAAGCGATGGGTATTCCCCTTGGCAGCGATGGCTGGCCCGAGGTGGATGGCCAGACCGGCGAAACCAGCCGTCGCAACGTCTTCCTCATCGGTGACGTGCAGAGTGGCCCGTCCTCCATCGTCGGTGCCATCGGTGGTGCCCGCCGCGCCGCGGATCTGGTGCTCTCTCGCGAGCATGTCGCCAGCCAGCAGAGTGAAGTGACCATCCAGCCGTCGGGCAAGGATGAGATCTACCGCCGCAAGGGGAGCATCGCCGTCACCATGGTTGACAAAAACGAGCGGGATGCCTTCGTGGCGCAAGAGGCGCACCGTTGCCTCGAGTGCAACTACCTCTGCAGCAAGTGCGTGGATGTCTGCCCCAACCGGGCCAACGTTGCCATCGCGGTGCCGGGCTTCAAGGATCAGTTCCAGACCCTGCACCTGGATGCCTACTGCAACGAGTGCGGCAACTGCGCCCAGTTCTGCCCGTGGCAGGGCAAGCCCTATCAGGACAAGGTCACCATTTTCAGCCTGCCGGAGGACTTCGACAACAGCCGCAACCCCGGGTTCTATCTGGCTGATGGCGGTGAGCTGCGGGTGCGTCAGGATGGCGAGACCTATCGCCTGACCATAGATGCCCAGAGCCGGATCAAGGATGTGCCAGCGGCCCTTGGCGACATGTGCCGCATCATCAGCCATGTCCATGCCCATCACCACTACCTGCTGGGGGCCGTCGAGGCCTGAGCGAACCACGAATAAGCGAAGGAGCAAACCATGTTTATTCTGAAGAACGTCACCGCTGTCCAGCTGGAGCCGACCCGGGTGCTGGAAGGGGTGGATATCGCCATCGAAGGATCGCTTATCAAAGCGGTGGGGCCCAATCTGCGGACCCTCTACCCGGAAGCCAACTATCGGGAGATGGGGGGCAAGCTGGTGATGCCGGGCATCGTCTGTGCCCACAACCACTTCTACTCCGCCCTGTCGCGGGGGATCATGGCCAACATCGCCCCCTGCCCGGACTTTATCTCCACCCTGAAAAACCTCTGGTGGCGGCTCGATCGGGCGCTCGATGAAGAGTCCCTCTACTACAGCGGTCTCATCTGCTCGCTGGAAGCGATCAAGAGCGGCTGCAGCGCGGTGATCGACCACCACGCCTCGCCCAACTACATCAAGGGCTCCCTGAATGTGCTGCGTAAAGGGTTTGTGGAGGCGGGTCTGCGTGGCATGACCTGCTTCGAGACCACGGATCGCAACGGCGGTCTCGCCGAGCTGCAGGCCGGGGTAGAGGAGAACATCCTGTTTGCCCAACAGATCGATGCGACCAAAGCCAAGGGGAACGAACCCTATCTGGTGGAGGCCCATATCGGCGCCCACGCCCCCTTCACCGTGCCCGACGAGGGGCTCGCCATGCTGCGCGAAGCGGTGCAGGTCACCGGTCGCGGGCTGCATATCCATGTGGCGGAAGACCGCTACGACATGGCCCACGGTCACCACCACTATGGCAAGGAGCCCATCGCCCGGTTGGACGAGTTTGGCCTTATCGACAGCAAGACCCTGATCGCCCACGGCATCTACCTGAGCCCGGCTGACATCGAGCTGCTCAACAGCCGCGATGCCTTCCTGGTGCATAACGCCCGCTCCAACATGAACAACCACGTGGGCTACAACATGCACCTGCCGGAGTATCGCAATCTGGCGCTTGGCACCGACGGCATCGGCTCCGACATGCTCGAAGAGCTCAAGTTTGCCTACTTCAAGCACAAGGATGCCGGCGGAGCACTCTGGCCCGACAGCTTTGCCCGCTTCCTCTGGAACGGCAACACCCTGCTGGAGCGCAACTTCGACGCCAAATTTGGCCGCCTGGAGCCGGGATACAAGGCCGACCTCACCATTTGTGACTACGACGCACCGACCCCGCTGGCGCCGCGCAACCTCGGCGGCCATCTCGCCTTCGGTATGGGCTCATCCTCGGTCAACAGCGTGATGGTCGAGGGGCGCATGGTCTATCAGGATCGCGAGTTCGCCTTTGACGTCGAGCCCATTTATCAACAGGCCAGCAAGGTGGCGAGCCGCCTGTGGCAACGGATGGATCAGCTGGCCTAAGGCCACCTTCCACAGTTTTGGACCGGATTGCCCGCCGTGTGGATTTCCCCGGCGGCGGGCAGCAAGAGTAAGGACGACACATGATTGAGCAATTCTTCCGACCCGAGCAACTGGGTCAGGCTTTGGAACTCAAGGCCAGTTTCGGCAACGACGCCGTCTACATGGGAGGCGGCAGCAAGCTTAACGCCGCTCCGACCCGCACCGACAAGAAGGTCGCTATCTCGCTGGACAAGCTGGGACTGAACCAGATTGAGCAGCAGCACGGCCAGCTCCATATCGGCGCCACCGTCACCCTGCAGACCCTGAAAGATGATCCCCGTACCCCGGCCGCCCTGTGCGACGCGCTGGGGTTTGTCTACTCCCGCCATCTGCGCAATCAGGCCACCCTTGGCGGCGAACTTGCCTGCCAGCAACAGGACTCCCCCTTGCTGCCGGTACTGTTGGTACTCGAAGCCGTGGTCGTGCTGGAGAACAACCTGCTGCAACCCATCGACGCCTATCTGGCGGGGCAGCGCAATGCCCTGGTGCTGGGGATTGTGTTGCCGGAGCCTGAACTGCGCTGCGCCACTCGCCGCATCAGCCGCAATGCCGATGGCTTGGCGGTGATGACCGCCGCGGTGGCCCTCGATGCCCTTGGCGAGATGCGGGTCGCCGTCGCTGGTGTTACGCCGCAGCCGATGCGCCTGCGTGATGTGGAGCGCCGCGATCTGCACGATGCCGCGCTGGAGGCGGCCGTGAGCGAGCTGGTTGCACCGCGCGAGGATCTCGGCGGCAGCGTGACCTACAAGCGCTATATCAGCGGGGTAGTGGTGGCGGATCTGCTGGTGGACTGCCAGCAGCAGGAGGTACAGGCATGATGGAACTCAACTTCACACTGAACGGTGCCCTGCGCACCGTCATCACCCCGGCTGGCGAGAATGCCCAGCGGGTGCTGTTCAACCAGTGCCGGATGCACTCGGTGCGCAACAGCGACGACGGCTTTGGCTTCGCCGGCTCCGACGCCATTCTCTTCAACGGCAAGGTGATCAACGCCTCCCTGCTGATCGCCGCCCAGCTGGATGGAGCAGACGTGCGCACCGCCGAGTCCCTCGGCAGCTGGAACCAGCTCAGTCTGGTACAGCAGGCGATGGTGGACGTGGGGGTGGTGCAGTCCGGCTACAACGATCCGGCCGCCGCGCTCATCGTCACCGACCTGCTTGATCGCCATCCCGAGCCTACCCGTGATCAAATCGACGATGCCCTCTCGGGCCTGTTTCACCGCGATGGCGGTTATCAGCAGTTCTATCAGGCCATCGAGCTCGCCTGCTCACGGATGAAGGATCCCGATTATCTGTGCCAGATCGCCCCCGAGTTTCGCGACGATTTGCGCCACATCGGCAAGAGCTGCCCAAAAGTGGACGCCGCCAAGATGGTGCAGGCCAAGCCCTGCTACGTGGAGGACAGGGTTACCGAGGATGCACTGATCATCAAGATGCTGCGCAGCCCCCATCCCCATGCGGTGATCACCAAACTCGACGTGAGCCGCGCCGAGGCGCTGCCGGGCGTCGTGCATGTCATCACCCACCTCAACTGCCCGGATGTGTTTTACACCCCGGGTGGCCAGAGTGCCCCCGAGCCGTCACCGCTCGATCGCCGTATGTTCAGCCGCAAGCTGCGCCACGTAGGTGACAGGGTCGCCGCCGTGGTGGCCGAGAGTGAAGCCATCGCATTGGCAGCCCTGAAACTCATCGAGGTCGAGTATCAAGTGCTGCCGGCGGTCATGAGCATTGACGAGGCGATGGCTCCCAACGCACCGCTGGTGCACGACGAGCCCATCGTCTACATGGCCGGTGCGCCTGCGGATCTCGAGCAGCAGAACGCCTGCTCGGTACGCCGTGGCGACGAGCACATGATCATCAACTTCCCCATCGGCTCCCGCCCGCACGAGAACCTGGCTGCCAGCGTCCATGGCCAGATCGGTGACGTGGCCAAAGGCTTTGCCGAGGCGGACGAGATTGTCGAGCGCACCTACGAATCGACCCAGGCCCAGCAGTGCCCGACCGAGCCGCACATCTGCTTCACCTATATGGATGGGGAGCGTCTGGTCATTCACGCTTCTACTCAGGTGCCGTGGCACGTGCGCCGTCAGGTGGCGCGCATTGTCGGCATGAAGCAGCACCAGGTGCACGTGATCAAGGAGCGGGTAGGGGGCGGCTTTGGCTCCAAGCAGGATATCCTGCTGGAAGAGGTGTGCGCTTGGGCGACCAAGGTCACCGGCCGTCCGGTCACCTTCCGCTACACCCGTGAAGAGGAGTTCATCAGCAACACCTCCCGCCACGTGGCCAAGGTGAAGGTGAAAGTGGGGGCCAAAAAAGATGGCACCATCACTGCCATCGATATGGATTTTCGTGCCAACACCGGCCCTTACGGCAACCACTCATTGACGGTGCCAAGCAACGGCCCGGCGCTCTCCCTGCCGCTCTATCCGTGCGACAACGTGCGCTTTACCGTCAACACCTACTACAGCAACATCTGCCCGACCGGCGCCTATCAGGGTTATGGTGCGCCCAAGGGCAACTTCGCCCTGACCATGGCCATTGCCGAGCTGGCCGAGAAACTGGGCATCGATCAGCTCGACATGGTGGAGCACAACCGGGTGCACGAAGGGGATATCCTCAAGGTGCTCGGTGCCATCGGCGAGGGCAAGATGCCGACTTCTGTGCCCCATGCGGCCAGCTGTGCCCTCGAACCCATCCTCAAGCAGGGTCGCGAACTGATTGCCTGGGATAGCCCCAAACCCGCTGACGGGGATTGGCGCATCGGTCGTGGCGTCGCCATCATCATGCAAAAATCGGGGATCCCCGATATCGATCAGGCCAACTGCATGGTCAAGTTGGAATCGGACGGCACCTTTATCGTTCACTCCGGTGGCGCCGATATCGGCACCGGCCTCGATACCGTGGTGGCCAAGCTGACCGCCGAGGTGCTCGGTTGCCCGCTCAGCGATGTGCATGTGATCTCTGGCGACACCGACCATGCCCTGTTCGACAAGGGGGCTTACGCCTCGTCCGGCACCTGCTTCTCCGGCAATGCGGCCAAGATGGCGGCCGAGAACCTCAAGGCGAAGATCCTGTTCCACGCCGCCGCCATGCTGGGCGAGCCGGTCGAAGACGTAGAGCTGGTTCATCCGGGCATAGTGCGCGGCAAGCTGGGGGAGGTGAGCCTCGCCATGCTGGCCCACAAGGCGGAGACCGGTACCGGCTTCGGTATTCTGGTGGGCACCGCCAGCTATATCACCTCTGAGCTCGCCTTCCCGTACGGGGCCAACTTCGCCGAGGTGGCGGTCAACGTCAGAACCGGCGAGATCCGCCTCGACAAGTTCTACGCCCTGCTCGACTGCGGCACGCCCATCAACCCGGAGCTGGCCCTCGGCCAGATCTACGGGGCGACCATGCGGGCCATTGGCCACACCATGACCGAAGAGATCTGCTACGACAGCAAGGGCATCCCGCTCACCCGGGATCTGAAGAGCTATGGCGCGCCCAAGATTGGCGACATTCCCCGCGACTTCCGGGCCTTCCTGGTGCCGAGTGACGACAAGGTCGGCCCTTACGGCGCCAAGTCCATCTCGGAGATCGGGGTGAACGGCGCGGCGCCCGCCATCGCTACCGCCATCCACGACGCTTGCGGTGTCTGGCTGCGCAAGTGGCACTTCACGCCGGAGCAGATCCTGCGCGAACTGGGCAAGCTGGAGCAAAAAGTGTCGGCATAACAAAAGAAAAGGTGAGGGGCGGGCGCTAGCTCGCCCCCAGCGCCTGACGGCGGAATGAGTACTCCGCCTACATTCTGTGTGATGGGACAAACACGATGTCTAAAACAACACGCAAGCACTCGGATCTCATTTACGAGCTGGAAGACAAACCCCCGTTTTATCAAACCCTGATGGGCGCAGTGACCCATCTGCTGGCGATTTTTGTCCCCATGGTGACCCCGGCGCTGATCGTCGGCGGCGCCCTGGGCCTATCTACCGAGATCACCGCCTATCTGGTCTCCATGGCGATGATCGCCTCCGGTATCGGCACCTGGTTGCAGGTGAACCGTTATGGCCCCATCGGTTCGGGGCTGCTCTCCATCCAGTCGGTCAACTTCTCCTTCGTGACCGTGATGATCGCCCTCGGCGGCGCCATGAAAAAAGATGGCATCCATGAGGAGCTGATCGTCTCGACCCTGCTCGGGGTCTCCTTTGTCGGCGCCTTTCTGGTGATGGGCTCCTCCTTTGTGCTGCCCTATCTCAAGCGGGTGATCACCCCGACCGTGAGCGGTGTGGTGGTACTGATGATTGGTCTGAGCCTTATCAAGGTGGGGATCATCGACTTTGGCGGCGGCTTCTCCGCCATGAGCAGCGGTACCTTCGGCAAATACGAGAACATCGGGCTGGGGCTTTTGGTGCTCTGCGTCATTGTCGCCTTCAACTGCAGCAAAAGCCCGCTGCTGCGGATGAGCGGCATCGCCATCGGCCTGATGGTGGGCTATGCGGTGGCCCTGATGCTCGGTATGGTGGATTTCTCCGCCCTTGAGGACCTGCCGCTCATTACGGTGCCGATCCCGTTCAAGTACGGTTTCTCCTTCGATTTTCACGCCTTTATGCTGGCGGGCACCATCTATCTGTTGAGCGTGCTGGAGGCGGTGGGGGACATCACCGCCACCGCCATGGTTTCCCACCGGGATATTCAGGGCCCCGAGTTTCAAAAACGGCTCTCCGGCGGCGTACTGGCGGACGGTCTGGTATCGGTGATCGCCTCGGCCCTCGGCTCTTTGCCACTCACCACCTTTGCCCAGAACAACGGCGTCATCCAGATGACCGGAGTGGCGTCACGCCATGTGGGCAAGTTTATCGCCGTCATCCTGGTGCTGCTGGGGCTTTTCCCCGTAGTAGGGCGCTTCTTCACTACTATCCCGTCACCTGTAATGGGGGGCGCCATGGTCATCATGTTCTCCATGATCGCCATCGCCGGTGGTCGCATCATCATCAGCCACGGTTTCGATCGGCGGGAGACCCTGATTGTCGCCACCTCGCTGGGTCTTGGGCTCGGCGTCTCCTATGACCCGAACGTCTTCAAGGTGCTGCCGGCGGGTATCTACATGCTGGTGGAGAACCCCATCTGCGCTGGCGGCATCACCGCCATCATCATGAATCTGGTGCTGCCGCAAAGCCGCAAACGCAAGGCGGCCGTCAGGGATGCCGAGGCGGTGGAGGTGATCCAGCTGAGCGACAAGCCGGATGTGATCTTTACCGCCCGCAGCGCGGGCCTGTCATCGGCCAGCAAGGGGGAGGGTTCACCAGAGCCAGTGCCCGGGCAGGCGGTGGCGCCACAAGTGGAACGGATCTGACGGTTAAACCGGCAAAAAACGTCAACAGAACAAGAAAAACAGGGAAACGGTTATGAAAAACGACAACTCTGTCAAAGCGGTACGCGGCAGCTTCTTCGATATCACCCGGGTGGTGGATCAGCCCGAGGAGATTGAGTCCAACGCCCGTCTTATCGAGGATGGTCTGCTGATCATTCGCAACGGTTGCATCGACTGGTTCGGTGAGTGGGAGGAGGGGAAAGATCGCATTCCGGCCGAGGTACGGGTGCGGGATTATCGCGGCAAGATGATAGTGCCTGGCTTTGTCGATACCCACATTCACTATCCCCAGAGCGAGATGGTGGGGGCCTATGGCGAGCAGCTGCTGGAGTGGCTCAACCGCCACACCTTCCCGGCCGAGCGCCGTTACAACGATCTCGAGTATGCCCGCGAGATGTCCACCTTCTTTATCAAGCAGTTGCTGCGAAACGGCACCACCACGGCGCTGGTGTTCGGCACAGTGCACCCCGAGTCGGTGGATGCCCTGTTCGAGGCGGCCAGCCGCATCAATATGCGGATGATCGCCGGCAAGGTGATGATGGATCGCAATGCGCCCGATTATTTGCTCGATACCGCCGAGAGCAGCTATGTGCAGAGCAAGCAGCTTATCGAGCGCTGGCACGGCAACGGTCGACTGCTCTATGCCATCACACCACGATTTGCACCCACCTCGACACCCGAGCAGCTGGCGATGGCGCGGCGACTGCGCGAAGAGTTTCCCACCACCTATCTGCACACCCATCTGTGCGAGAACAAGGACGAGATCGCTTGGGTCAAATCTCTTTTCCCGGCGCACAAGGGCTATCTCGATGTCTATCACCAGCATGGGCTCACCGGCCATAACTGCGTCTTTGCCCACTGCGTCCATCTGGAAGAGCAGGAGTGGGATTGCCTGAAGGAGACCGGCTCCACCATCGCGTTTTGTCCCACCTCGAATCTTTATCTCGGCAGTGGTCTCTTCAAGCTGCACAAGGCGTGGCGCAAGCAGGTGAAGGTGGGGATGGGCACCGACATCGGCGCGGGTACCACCTTCAACATGCTGCAGACCCTCAACGAGGCCTACAAGGTGATGCAGTTGCAGGGTGAGCGGCTCTCGGCCTATCAGGCCTTCTATCTGGCGACCCTGGGCGGCGCCCATTCGCTGGGGCTTGACGAGAAGATCGGCAGCTTTGCGGTGGGCAAGGAGGCGGATTTCGTGGTGCTCGACCCGGTCGCTACCCCGCTGCAGCAGCTGCGTTATGACAACTCCACCACCCTGCGGGACAAGCTCTTTGTGCTGTTGACCCTGGGGGATGACAGATCCATCTACCGCACCTATGTGGATGGCCAACTGGTGCATGAACGGGGGTAGGGCTTGTAGTGGGCTGCCGCGGCGCAGCCCCGACGAATACGGCGGCTGGCGTGCTCCACAGGAGCGCCAGTCTTGCCGCACGACAGGGGATCTCCCCGCATAGAACGTGAAATGGCCCGGTTTTTTTGACCAGCAAGGCAAACGTTTGAGTCAAGGCTGCCTGCCCTGGTCTGTCTGTCGCATCCTCTGCCACCATCGCCTGTTTCTCATCAGACTGGCGCGAGGCAGACCCGCAGATCCTGTCGCCATTTCGTCATGGAACATTCAGGCGCGTGTGAAGGAGTTGGGTATGACCCAAGCAAACAGCAGGACAAACAGCGTGGAACAGCTGGCCAATGATGACGCCAGCCAGAGCGCAACAAAGCAACAGCCGCTCACGGCTCTTGATCGCTACTTTATGATCAGCGAGCGGGGCAGCAACGTCAGACAGGAGGTGCTGGCGGGCCTCACCACCTTCCTTGCCATGGTCTACTCGGTGATCGTGGTGCCGAGCATGCTCGGCAAGGCGGGCTTTCCCCCTGGCGCCGTGTTTGTCGCCACCTGCCTGGTGGCGGGGTTCGGTTCGCTCTTGATGGGGCTCTGGGCCAAGTTGCCGATGGCCATCGGCTGCGCTATTTCCCTCACGGCGTTTACTGCCTTCAGTCTGGTGCTAGGGCAGCAGATCCCCATTCCGGTAGCGCTGGGGGCCGTCTTCCTGATGGGGGTGCTGTTTACCGCCATCTCGGTGACCGGGGTGCGTAGCTGGATCCTCGACAACCTGCCGATGGGAATTGCCCACGGTACCGGCATCGGGATTGGTCTCTTCTTGCTGCTTATCGCCGCCAACGGTGTGGGGCTGGTGATCAAGAACCCGCTGGAGGGGCTGCCGGTAGCGCTGGGGGCCTTCACCTCCATGCCGGTCATCATGTCCCTGATAGGCCTTGCGGTGATTTTCGGGCTGGAGAAGCTGAGAGTACCGGGGGGGATCCTGCTGGTGATTATCGCCATCTCCATCTTCGGCCTTATCTTCGATCCGGCGGTGAAATATCAGGGGCTGTTCGCCCTGCCGAGTCTCTCGGACGATCAGGGCAAGTCCCTCATCTTCAGTCTGGATATCATGGGGGCGCTCTCGCCGCTGGTGTTGCCGAGCGTGCTTGCGCTGGTGATGACGGCGGTATTTGATGCCACCGGCACCATCCGGGCGGTCGCGGGGCAGGCCAACCTGCTCGATAAAGATGGTCACATCATCAACAGCGGCAAGGCGCTCAGTGCCGACTCGGTCAGCAGCATCTTCTCCAGTCTGGTGGGGGCGGCCCCGGCTGCCGTCTATATCGAATCGGCAGCAGGCACGGCGGCGGGGGGCAAAACCGGCCTGACCGCGACTGTGGTCGGCGGCCTGTTCCTGTTGATGCTGTTCCTCTCGCCGCTCTCCTATCTGGTGCCGGCCTATGCCACCGCACCGGCCCTGATGTATGTGGGACTCCTGATGCTGAGCAACGTCACCAAGCTCGATTTCGATGACTTTGTCGGGGCCATGTCCGGGCTGGTGTGCGCGGTCTTTATCGTGCTCACCTGCAATATCGTCACCGGCATCATGCTCGGCTTCAGCTCGCTGGTGATTGGCCGCATCTGCTCGAAGGAGTGGCACAAACTCAACGTCGGCACCGTGGTCATCGCCCTGGCACTGGTGCTCTTTTATGCTGGGGGGTGGGCTATTTAGGGATAACCCGCCCGTTTGGGGCCGCACTGGCGGCCCCATTTTTATGCCTGTTATTTTTAGCCCGCTCATGCTGACTATCACGTCTCGGCCGTCTCCGCAGTTGGGGGGGCATCGCGATACCATTTTGATAAATCCCCCTACCAGATTGATAGGCTCTCGCCCTTGCTCTCCTCGCTCTGCCGCTTTTTTCACCGCTGATGTGCCCCGTTTGCTCAGGGGTTGCCCCTGGCTTGTCGCTTCGGGCCAACAAAAGCGGGCTAGATGGGATCCCCTTCACACTTCTCCCCATTGTCCTGACGATGGCGGGAAACAGGCGCATATCTTGCTGTTTTTTATGCCGGTTCCAGATTTTTCCCTTCGAAAAAGGACTTGCATATGTCCATAGGATTACCGCTCAAGCGGGTGGATGCCGAGGCCAAGGTGACCGGCAGCGCCCGCTATACCGATGACAACATCATGCTCGGGATGCGCCACGCCAAGTACGTGCGAAGCAATATTGCCCATGGCAAGGTGCTTGCCATCGATGCGACCGAGGCGCTGGCCCTGCACGGGGTTGAAGCCGTGTTTACCCATGAAGATGTCCCTACCACCTGTTTTCGCACCGCCGGTCACGCCTGGTCCCTCGATGAGGCGAAACGGGATGTGAAAGACCGCCGCCTGCTCACCGACCATGTACGCCACTTTGGCGATGGGGTCGCCATAGTCGTAGCCCGTGATCCGCTGGTGGCCGAGAAGGCTGCCGCGCTGGTCAAGGTGACCTACGAACCGCTGCCGGTGATGACGGATGCCGAAAGTGCGCTGGCCGACGATGCCTATCCCATCCACCCGAGCGGCAATCTGCTGCGCCAAAGTCAGCTTCGCGCCAATGACCCGGAGCAGGCCATTGCGGCGGCAGATCTGCAGTTTCAGGCGCACTACCGGACGCCTGTGGTGCAGCACTGCCATCTGGAGACAGTGACCTGCTACGCCTACATGGATCAACCGGACCACATCATCGTCGTCAGCAGCACCCAGATCCCCCAGATAGTGCGCAGCCGGGTGGCCAAATCCCTCGGTCTGCCCTGGTCCAGCGTGCGGGTGATCAAGCCCTATATGGGCGGCGGTTTTGGCAACAAGCAGGATGTGCTGGAAGAGCCGATGGCGGCGTTTTTGAGCTACAAGCTCGGCGGCGTGCCGGTCAAGGTGACTCTGAGCCGGGAGGAGTGCTTTTTTGCCTCCCGCACCCGCCACGGCTTTGCCATTGATGGCAAGATGGGCCTCAACCGCGATGGCATCCTCAAGGGCTATCAGCTCGACGTGCTCTCCAACACCGGCGGCTATGCCTCTCACGGCCACTCCATCGCCAGCGCCGGTGGCAACAAGATCAGCTACCTCTATCCGCGCAGCGCCTTCGGTTATGACGCCAAGACCTTCTACAGCAACCTGCCCACCGCCGGTGCCATGCGCGGTTACGGCGCGCCGCAGGTGATTTTTGCCCTCGAGTGCATGCTGGATGACGCCTGCGCCGAACTCGGGCTAGACCCGCTCGATGTGCGGATCGCCAACGTGGCGCGGGAAGGGGATGTCAATCAGGTCAACCAGAAGACCATCTACAGCGCCGGGTTGCCCGACTGCCTGCTGCGTGGTCGCGAGATGTTCGAGTGGGATCGGCTCAAGGCCGAGTGTCTGGGGCAGGATCCTGCAAGCCGGGTGCGGCGTGGCATCGGGGTGGCCTGTTTCAGCTACGGCTCCAACACCTATCCGGTGGGGGTCGAAATTGCCGGCGCCCGCATGCTGCTCAATCAGGATGGCACCGTCAATCTGCAGATCGGCGCCACCGAGATAGGGCAGGGATCGGATACCGTCTTTGCCCAGATGGCAGCCCAGACGTTGGGCATTCCGTTTGAGCAGATCCGGGTCATTTCGACCCAGGATACCGACATTACCGCCTATGATCCGGGCTCGTTCGCCTCGCGCCAGAGCTATGTGGCGGCGCCTGCCATCCATCAGGCGGCGCTGCAACTGCGGGCCCGCATTTTGTCGCTGGCGGCCCAGCTCTGTCATCAGGATGTAGGATCCCTCACCCTGATCGACGGCTACGTGGTGCTGGCTGGCGCACCGGACAAGGTACTGATCAGCGTCGCCGAAGTGTCGGTCAACGCCTACTACCACCTCACTATCGGCGGTCAGATCACCTCCGAGGTCTCCCACAAGACCACCACCAACCCGCCGAGTTTCGGCTGCACCTTTGTCGATCTCAGCGTCGATATCGATCTCTGCAAGGTGACCATCAATCGCATCATTAACCTGCACGATGCGGGCAAGATCCTCAACCCGCAGCTGGCAGAGGGGCAGGTGCATGGCGGCATGGGGATGGGGATCGGCTGGTCCCTGTTCGAGGAGATGATCATCGACGCCAAGACCGGCGTGGTGCGCAACCCTAACCTGCTCGACTACAAGTTCCCCACCATGTTGGATTTGCCGGAGCTGGAATGCGACTTCGTGCAGACCTACGAGCCCCAGTCGGTCTATGGCCACAAATCCCTGGGTGAACCACCCATTATCTCGCCGGGCCCGGCCATCCGTAACGCCATTCGCATGGCGACCGGCGTCGCCATCAACGAGCTGCCCATCACCCCCAAGACCCTGTTCCGGGAGTTTGTCGCTGCGGGTCTGATTGGCGAGGGAGCAGGGGAGGAGCAACACCATGTTTGATATTGCCCGTTACTACAAGGCGCACAGCGTGGCCGAGGCGGTTGTCCTGCGTCAGGCTGACCCCGAGGCACGCCTGCTGGCCGGTGGCACCGATGTGATGATCCAGCTGCATCACCTCAACGCCGCCTATCGCCATATCGTCGATATTCACGACTTGCCCGAACTCAAAGGGGTAAGCGAGTTGCCTGATGGGACGATCCGCATCGGCTCTGGCACCACCTTTACCGAGCTCATCGAAAACGAACTGGTGCAGCGCCGCCTGCCGATGCTGGCCGAGGCGGCCGCTACCATCGCCGGCCCGCAGATCCGCAACGTCGCCACCTATGGCGGCAACATCTGCAACGGCGCCACCAGTGCCGACTCGGCGGCGCCTACCGTCGCGCTGGAGGCCGAGCTTGAAATTGCGGGCCCCGATGGTACGCGCCGCATCCCCATCGCCGGTTTTCATACCGGCCCTGGCAAGGTGGCGCTGCAACCTGCGGAGATCCTGGTGGCGTTTCATTTCGCCCCGGATACTCACCCCCAGGTGGGCTCCCACTACTTCAAATACGCCATGCGCGATGCCATGGATATCGCCACCATCGGCTGCGCCGCCTACTGCCAGATTGAGGATGGTCACTTCAAGAATTTGCGGCTGGCCTATGGGGTGGCGGCCCCAACGCCGGTGCGCACGCCTCACGCAGAAGCTGCGGCCGAGGGGCAACCGCTGACTCGCGCCACACTGGCCGCCATTGCCGAGGCGGTGGTGGCCGATGTGGCGCCACGATCCTCCTGGCGGGCGGAGAAGGAGTTTCGCCTGCACCTCATCAAAACCCTGGCGCAGCGGGTGGTCGCCTGCGCAGTCGAACGTGCCGGAGGGAAGATCCTATGATGCAACCGCAAAGCTGTCCCGCCGTGGAGATCCAGTGCGAGATCAACGGCAAGCCTTACTCCTATGCAGTGCCGCCCACCATGTCGCTGCTCCACTTCCTGCGCGGGCAGGGGCTGATCAGTGTGAAAGAGGGGTGCAGTGTCGGTGAGTGCGGCGCCTGTACCGTGCGGGTGGATGGCACTGCCATCGACAGCTGCCTCTATCTGGCGGTGTGGGCCGATGGCAAATCCATTCGTACCGTGGAGGGGGAACGCAAAGGTAACGAGCTCTCCGACGTGCAGCAGGCCTTTATCGACGAGGGGGCGGTGCAGTGCGGTTTTTGCACCCCGGGCCTCGTGATGGCGAGCGCAGCATTGCTCGACAAGACCGAGCGCCGTCCGCTGACTGAGGCGGAGATCCGCCGCGGGCTGTCGGGCAACCTCTGCCGCTGCACCGGGTATCAGAACGTGGTGCGGGCGGTGAAGAAGTGCTGCAAAGGGTGATAGTTCGGGAGCCGTGAGTGGTGCGTGCCGTTGTTTGAAAAAAGGAAATCAAGCCGCCCAAAAACACAGGCCCGCCTCGAAAGAGGCGGGCCTGCTGCTGAGTAGCGCCAAGAGAAATCACACTTTTGGCTGGTCGATCACCAATTTGCCTTCCTTGACCGGAATGGTGGCGCCGGGGGCTTGCTTCATGCGGATCACCCCCTCCTGACCGGCCAGGCGATAGGTCACGTCATAACCAATGGTGTTGACGCTCGTATCCTGCACGGTTTTGCAGCGCTGCTCGGTGGTGGTGTAGGTATCGCCCGCCTGCATATTGCCCTGCACCTGATTACCGGCATAACCACCCGCGACAGCCCCGGCTGCGGTGGCCACCTTCTTGCCGCTGCCGCCGCCAAACTGGTGGCCAACCACCCCACCCAGCGCTGCGCCCACCACGGTACCGAGGATCTTGTGTTCATCCTGTACCGGCTTGCGGTGGGTCACGGTGACGTTGCGACACTCCTGTCGGGGAGTCTTGATGCTCTCGGTGACCGGCTTGCTGGCGATCACCTCGGCAAAGGTGGGCTGGGGTGTAAAGAGGGAGCCGCTGGCCGCCGCCGAGAGTGCCAGGGCCGAGGCGATGCCAATACCGATACCTGCCATCATGGATCTGTTCATCTTATGGTTCTCCTGCATACCCATACGGGCTGTTCCAATCTGGCGCCATCTTGTCATAACTGGTTGGCCGGACAAGGCGAGGGGGATGGGCCTGCGACAGGCGCTGGCAAGGTCAAAAAATAGCCACCATGGAAAAGTGTCTGGCTTTGGCGACAACGGACTAAAAGTGACCGGTTTCCGACGTGTGGTGAACTTAGCAAGTGTGATAAGGAGCAATTCGAGTCGCAATTTGCAAGGCGGGCGGTGAGCAGCATGCCAGAGTGACAAGGCGTGGACGGGGGCAGGTCAAGGGAGAGGTCTTGAACGGGCACTCTGTTTGTTGAGATGGCCACGCAAGTGGTTGATAAATGGCTCCAGCCCCATCGGATGTTGGCCGATAAGAGATTACGGCAAGCATTTTGCTTTGATTGGGTGAAGCAGAGGGTGAACGGGTCGGCAGACAACTGCGTAAGACCTGATATGAAGATGTTCACCCGAGATCACCGGATCAACGAGGGGGAGATATGTCAATGTTACCCAGCTGGATCACCCCGGCCATCCAGGCCAACATCATCACGGTGCAGCAGGCCGAACGTCTGCTCTCATCCCTCTACCGGCCCCTGGCCGAGCAGGGAGAGGAGCTTCCCGCCGATATCGCCGACATCAGCCTCAAGCTCTACTGCTTCCGCCAGCAGGGGCGGGTACGCCACTAACGATGATTGAGGTAAAGCCTTCGCCATTGGCGGAGGCTATTCGCTTGCCCGTACTCGCACCGAATACCTTTTCCGCTCTTCCTCTAAGACGTTTTGCTAATACCTGCCGCCGCAGGCTCACTGTTAGGCTGTCATCCCCATAAGAGACCAGTGACGGGCAGGATGCCCATGTCGCTTCCTGGCCTCTGAATCATCCCGGAACAGCCCGTTTTGTGCCACATGTGAGGAAGGAATCCGATGACAGTGCAGAACATCTATGAGCGCGACCTTGCCAAAACCGCCGCCAATTTCGAGGCCCTGACCCCCATCAGCTTTCTGGGGCGGGCGGAGCGGGTCTATCCCGACTATCCGGCGCTGAGCCACGGCCCGCTGCGCCAGAGCTGGGGCGAGACCGCCCGCCGTTGCCGCCAGTTGGCCTCGGCCTTGCGGCTTAGCGGCATCGGGGAGGGGGATACCGTCTCCATCGTTGCGCCCAATATTCCGGCGATGTTTGAAGCGCACTTCGGG
Organism: Aeromonas sp. S11(2024); assembly: GCF_041402345.1. Lineage (NCBI taxonomy): Bacteria > Pseudomonadati > Pseudomonadota > Gammaproteobacteria > Aeromonadales > Aeromonadaceae > Aeromonas > Aeromonas sp. S11(2024). Next base: position 48,761 of record NZ_JBGLRC010000030.1, read on the forward strand.
GTGCCCATGAGCGGCGCCGTGCTCAACACCATCAATACCCGGCTCGATGCCGAGTCGATGGCCTTTATCTTCCAGCATGCCCAGAGCAAGGTGGTGCTGGTGGACAGGGAGTTTGGCCCTGTGGTGCGCAAGGCGCTGGATCTGCTGGAGAGCCAGCCGCTGGTCATCGCCATCGACGATCCCCTCTACCGGGAGGGGGCGCTTGTCAGTGAACTGACCTATGAGGCCTTTATTGCCACTGGTAACGGTGATGAACCCGGCTGGTTGCCGCAAGATGAGTGGCAGGCCATCTCCCTTAACTACACCTCCGGCACTACCGGCAACCCCAAGGGGGTGGTCTATCACCATCGCGGCGCCCACCTCAACGCCATCAACAACGTGCTCTCCTGGGAGCTGCCCAAACATCCCGTCTATCTCTGGACCTTGCCGATGTTTCACTGCAACGGCTGGTGCTTCCCCTGGACGCTAGCTGCCACCGCCGGGGTGAGCGTCTGCCTGCGCCATGTGCAGGCAGACGCTATTTATGAGGCGCTGCACGAGCACAGGGTGAGCCATTTTTGCGCGGCGCCCATCGTGCTCAATATGCTCAACAATGCCGATCCGGCGCTCAAGCGGGGGCTGGATCACCCCATCAAGGTGATGACCGCTGGCGCTGCGCCGCCCGCCACCGTGATCGCCGGTATGGAAGCGATGGGGATCGCCGTGACCCACGTCTATGGCCTGACCGAAACCTATGGCCCCTGCGTGTTGTGCGAGCCGCAAAGAAGTTGGCAAGGGCAGGATGCCACGGCGCTCTCCCGCCTCAAGGCGCGCCAGGGTGTTGCGTCGCCTCTGCAGGGGGAGATGCGGGTTATCAACCCGGTCAGTGGCGAACCGGTGGCCAAAGATGGCAAAACCATGGGGGAGATAGTGCTGCGCGGTAATGTGGTGATGAAGGGGTATCTGAAAAATCCGGCGGCCAGCGCCGATGCGATGGCGGAGGGGTGGTTTCGCAGTGGCGATCTGGCGGTATGGCACCCGGACGGTTATGTGGAGATCAAGGACAGATCCAAGGACATCATCATCTCCGGCGGGGAGAATATCTCCAGTCTGGAGGTGGAAGATGTGCTCTATCGTCATCCCGATGTGGATGAAGCGGCGGTGATCGCCATGCCCGATGAGAAGTGGGGGGAGGTGCCCTGCGCCTTCGTGAAACTGAAGGAGGGGCGAGAGACCACCCAGGCGGAGTTGATCGCCTTTTGCCGGGAGCAGATGGCCCACTTCAAGGCCCCCAAACGTATCATCTTCACCCCGTTGCCCAAGACCTCGACCGGCAAGGTGCAAAAATTCGTGCTGCGCAAACAGCTGGGGTAGCCGCCTGTTCGTAAGGAACCAGCACAGACTTTCATAGAAGGGAGAAACGAGGGAGCATGGAGGGCTGCTGGCCCTCCCATTGTATGGCTAGGGGGTCTTGCAGGCGACGCAGTTGCGGCCGCTCTGTTTGGCTTGATAGAGCATCTGATCGGCGCGGGCGTAGAGGCTCTCCATCAGCTCCCCTTCGCCATTTTCCACCAGTCCGGCGCTGATGGTGATGACCAGCTTATCCCCATCGGGCAGGGGCAGCGGGCTTTGCATCACCTGCAGGCGCAGCCGCTCGGCCAGAGATGCGGCGGCCAAGAGGGTGGTGTTGGGCAGCAAGATGGCAAACTCGTCACCGCCGATGCGGGCCAGCACATCTTCGCTGCGCAGCACCGATTGCATCACCCTGCCCAGATGCACCAGCGCGCTATCCCCAAGGGGATGACCGAAGCGATCGTTAATGCACTTGAACTGATCCACATCCAGTACCATCAGCACCGAGGTGAGGTGGTGGCGCATGTCCAGACTGAGGTTCTTCTCGCACATCTCGAAAAAGAAACGGCGGTTGTAGAGACCGGTGAGGCCATCGCGCACCGACTGCTGGTGCAGCTGCTCCTTGAGCTGGTGCAGTTCGGTAATGTCGGAGGAGATACCGATCAGGGTGGGAGTGCCATCCCCCAGCAGAAAGGGGACCTTGACCGACCAGTAGTAGTGTTGATTTCCCTCGGGATCGGTCAGCATCTCTTCCCCGGCTTGCAGCTCGCCGGTTTCGAATACCCGGTTGTCCAGTCGCCACAGCTGGCAGGCGCTGGCAGCCGGGATCACCTCATCATCGCGCCGGTTGATGATCTGCTCGGCAGGAAGGCCCAGCAGATCGGCGACCTTTTGGTTGACGTAGAGAAAGCGGTGCCGGCTGTCCTTCATATAGATATGGGCATCCACGTTGGCGAGGATGATTTCCAGCAGTTGATGCTGCTCCGCCATGCGGGCCTCAATCAGCTTGTGTTCGGTGATATCGGTGGAGATGCCGCACAGGCCGATCAGGTTGCCATCCTTGTCATGGATGGGCTTTTTAACGGTCCAGTAGCAGCGCTTTTCCCCGGTGGATTTGAGGTAGTTGATCTCCTCCTGGGCGATGGCGACTTGCTGCTCCAGTACCAACCGGTCGTTGCGTTGAATGGTGTCGGAGAATTCGAGATCAAAAAAGGCCCGATCATCCTGCCCCTGCAACTCGGCGAGGGTGCAGCCAAAGAGATCCAGCACCGCCTGATTGGCATAGGTGTAACGGCCCGCCAGATCCTTGGTAAACATGTAGGCGTCCGTCTCGTTGAAGATGGCTTTGAGGTGATCCAGCTCATGCTGTAACTGGATAGAGAAGGGTTCATCCTTCATGGGGCTAGCCATCCTTGGGTCGCTACGATGGGTCGGTTGAACAAGACGCGCAACAGAGATCAACAGCTTTAAATAAAGCACCGAACAGGTCAGGTTTCGCGTTTATTTCCGCAAGTTCTGCGCCATGTCACACGGTTGTCATCGTTGGTGTGGTCAAAGGAAATCAACTGAGTCCGTGGCTATGCAGATAACCGTCCCACCTATATCGGCCCGGCATCGTGGGCCAGCAGCAGAGTAATTGCCCGGCAGTCAAATACGCCAGCCAGAGCGGCAGAAAGGGTAACAAACAGGTCTTTAATGTAGTGGTCAACTAAATCCGGACACTTGGTTAGGCCGTTCTTCGGCTTTTGCTGGCGGTATCCCGTTATTGTGTTGATGTGGACGCAGCCAGTTGTAGTGATCCATCAGGTAATAACTGATATCCCGCTTTGCTTCCCGCAAGCTCATATATCCCATAGCCGGGAGCCACTGCTTCTGAACAACCGTTCCATCGGGGCGTTATCCCAGCAGTTGCCACGCCGACTCATACTCTGGGTCATGCGATAGCGCCACACTCGTTGCCGAAATGCCCTACTGCCATATTGGCTGCCCTGGTCAGAGTGAAATAGCACACCGGATGGGCAACCCCGCTGCTGATAGGCCATCTCCAGGGCTTTGATTGCCAATTCTGCATCAGGTTTATCAGACATCGCCCAGCCCACGACCCGCCGAGTGTGCAGGTCAAGCACCGCTGCCAGGTAATGCCAGCGACCACCGGCCCAGACGTAGGTGATATCGCCCCACCACACCTGATTGGGTTGCTGGACATCAAATTCGCGAGCCAGCAGATTGGGTATGTCCGGTCGTTCAGACTGTGCCACCTGATAGCGATTAGCGCCCAGTTGCTTGGATACCAGACCGGCTTCATTCATCAGGTTACGTACTTTGAATCGACCAATCTGATACCCCAACTCCCGCATCATCGACATCAAGGCGCGGCTGCCCGCTGAGTTCCGGCTTTCTTTGAACAAACGGCGCAACTCACAGCGCTGTTGCATGCGCTCACGGTTAATCGTCCGCCTGCGAGCCAGATAATCGTAAAAACAGGAGGTGGGAACATCGAAGGCGCAGCAGACCAGAGTGATGGGGGCTTGCTCCCTTAATCGGTCTATCAGCGCGTACGTGTGAACTCGTCCGCCATCAAGAGA
>NZ_JBGLRC010000031.1:0-51872 GCF_041402345.1 Aeromonas sp. S11(2024)
AGAAGTGAAACGCGGTAGCGCCGATGGTAGTGTGGCATTCGCCATGCGAGAGTAGGACACTGCCAGGCACCCAATACAAGAAACCCCGCTCATCGAGCGGGGTTTTTTATTACCTGCAATTCAGCAAATAGCCTGATTGTTGACCTGCCCTATCTCCCTTCCTCTGTTTTTATCCTTACTCTCCGCTGCTTTCTGGTTCCACAAATAGCTTGATGTTCCGCTTGGTACTCTTTCTTCACTGAACCGCTGGGTACTGTATGCTGGCTCTGGCGTAGTCATGACCCACGAATCCTATGCTCGCCTGGACGCTATGATCTCTTGCTTGCGTTTTTTCCTGGGCATCTGCGTCTTGTGTTAGCTGAAATCTTTCTTTTTGAGCCCTCTGCTTGTCCATGACTTTGTTAATCGCCCACTGACGTTATGCCAGAGAGTGTGTTGGCTGTGCTAACACGCAGGCACAGGGGGCTCAGCGTTGGGTTTGGGGTAATAGGGAAATTGGAAGGGATATCCGCAGGAGCGCAGAGGTTCGATGTTGGTAGGTGATCTTGTGGCAGCTATTTAGCTCGCAGGTCAGAAGATCAAGAAAGGTGTTGAAGAATAGTAGTGTGTTGAGATCTATGAGGAGTGGCAAATCGCAGGCAAACAAAAAGCCCACGCAACATGGCTGCATGGGCTCGGTATGAATGGCGGAGGAGGTGGGATTTGAACCCACGGATGGTCGCCCATCGCCGGTTTTCAAGACCGGTGCATTCAGCCGCTCTGCCACCCCTCCGCAGCAGTGCGGCGAATATTACCATGCTGATCCAGCTTGTAAATCCCCGTCCGGTTTGATTGCTGGTTAATTGCGCGAAATGATATGAAAAAGTGGCAATCAGGGTGCATCAAGCGCTTTTTTGGCCAGATAACTTGACTTGAAAACAGACTCAACCACTATAGTGGCCTCTATCATATCCTCTGCAAGATAACGTTATGACTATTAAAAATGCCCTGTTTTGCGCGCTGGCTGGTGTGACCCTGCTGGCGACGCCGGTACATGCAAGTGAGCTGACCAAAAGCGATGTCGAGCAAATCGTTCGCGACTATTTGGTCAAGAATCCCGAGATCCTGGTCGAGATGTCCAATGCCCTGCGTGCCAAGCAGGAGAGCCAGCAGGCCGAGAGTGACAAGGCGCTGATCAAGGCTCACTCCAAGCAGCTTTATGCGAATCAGGATCCCGAGATGGGGAATCCGAAGGCGTCGCTGACCATTGTGGAGTTTTTCGATTACAACTGCGGTTACTGCAAACGGGCCCATCCGCTGGTCAAGCAGCTGATGGAGGAAGATAAAGATATCCGTTACATCTACAAGCAGTTCCCCATTCTGAGCGAGTCCTCCTACTTCGCTGCCCGTGCTGCGCTGGCGGTCCAGCTGGGTCAGCCTGACAAGTACCAGGCGTTCCACGAGAAGCTCTATACCCATCAGGGCCCGCTCGCTGATGAAGCACAGGTCAAGCAGTTGGCTGTGGCGGCCGGTGTGGACTGGAGCAAGGTGGAAGCCAAGATCAAGGATGGCAGTATTGACCAGAACCTCGGTACCAACCGTGCGCTGGCTGAAGCGCTCGGTATCTCCGGTACCCCGGCCTTCATCATCGGTGATCAGATCCTGCGCGGTGCCCCCCGTGATCTGGCCAGCCTGAAGGGGTTTATCAAGGACGTGCGTGCCGGCAAGAGCATTCAATAAGCAGTTGTCATGGTCGAGGGCCCAGCGCCCCGGCCAGATACAGAAAGAGGGTCGGTATCACTACCGGCCCTCTTTTTTATTATGTCCTTTGGCACAAGTGGTCGTCGCGAAAGGACCATAACAACGTGCTCAGGACCCGGCCTGTTGGCCTCAGTAACAAGTATTAGCAGAGTCGTTCGGAGTCTATTGATAAATATTTCACCTTGCAGAGGCGTGTCGTGAGCATTGCTTAATTCCGGTCAAGATTTTTTCTGCTGCTTGCCTTAGAATCGCCGCCCGTTGCAGGAGAAACCCCTATGTTAGTTGATATTTTACGGCTGGTTTTTATAGCCGGAGGCCTCGTATTCATCTTTATGCTGGTGCAAGCCTGCTGGCGGAAGAAGCAGAGTGGATCCTTTGAGGCGACCCCCTTCTGGCCGGTGGCGTTGATCGGTGGGGTTGCCAACTTTCTCGATACCCTGGGGGTGGGCAGCTTTGCGGTAAAGACCGCCTGTTACAAGCAGTTCAAGCTGATCGATGATCGGGTGCTGCCGGGTACCCTAAATGGGCAGTGCGTGCTGCCGACCGTGACTCAGTCGCTGATCTTCGTCGGCGCAGTCGCAGTGGAGCCGCTGACGCTGATCAGCATGATGATGGCCGCCGCAGCTGGCGCAGCCTGGGGCGCTCGTCATGTGGCCTCGTTTGATCGGCAGACCATCCGGCTGGTGATGGCTATCTCCTTACTGGTCGTTGCAGGGCTTATCTTTGCCGGTCTGCTGGGTCTTTTCCCTGTAGGCGGCGATGCGATGGGGCTCAGCGGCTACAAGCTGGCGATCGCCCTGCTTGGCAATTTCATCTTCGGGGTGTTGATGAATGTCGGTATCGGCCTGTTTGCTCCCTGCATGACGCTGGTCTATCTGCTGGGGATGAATCCGCTGGCGGCGTTTCCGATCATGATGGGCTCCACCGCTGTGCTTAGCGTTTTCTCCGCAGGCACCTTTATCCGCAAAGGGGCGTTCGATGCAAAGGCGGTGCTGGCGGTAGCCATCTTCGGCCCCATCGGTGTGGTGCTGGCCGCCATGCTGGTCAAATCCATGGATATGGAGATGCTGAAGTGGCTGGTTGCCTTTATCGTCATCTATACCTCCTGGACCATGTACGCCTCCTGGCGGGCGGCGCGTCACTCCCCTGTACAGCTGACGGTGGAGAGCGCAGGCTAGCCTGTACCAGTGCCGCTTCGGCCTTGGCCCCCAGAAAAACATAGAGGCCAAGCGCCAGCAGCAAACCCACCGCACACCCCATCACTCCGATCGCTGGCCAGAGCAGCTCGCTCTGGCCGAGCGAGCCTTTGAACAGCAGCAACAGCCCCTCGATGGAGACCGCGATCAGAATGGCGGCGATAAAGCGGGTGATGGTGCGGCGAATGGCGCTGTGGCGGAAGATATCCTTATGCAGCAGTACCTCCTCTTCCAGAATGGTCTTGCCCAGATCGAACACCGCCAGTGCCAGCGTCAGGAAGATGATGGCGCTAAAGGCGCCGAGCTGGTTCTGCTGCTCGCCGCACAACAGCTGGTAGAGCTGCTCCAGCCCGTGCCAGATCAGGGTGGCGACGATCAGAAACAGCGCCATGCTGAGCACCACATAGACCGCCTTGAACCAGGGCATGGCGCGGCGGCGCTCCCTGTCTCCCATCAACCAGCCAATCAGCTGATTCAGACAGACGGTGATCTCCCGTCCTTGCCCCTGCACGATAAGGTGCAACCGGTTATGGGCGGCCGGTGCCGCAGGCTGGATGCACATCGGCCCCTGATAGTGGTCAATGCTGACGACAAAGGGATACCCCTTGAGCGAGACAAGGGGGGCGCTGAGTAGCCCCTGCAGTAGCGGGGTCAACTCCTCCTGATACTCCTGATAGCGCCGCAGCACATCGATGGGGCTCATCTCTGCCATATGGACCTCGGTGACGTGGGCTCTTGTGTGAATGTGCAAATAGTGGGCCTGCTTTATGACAGAGATGGCGGGGCAAGTTGCACCAGAGGATGACAAATTGGTGAGTGACGAAGAGGGGATGCACCAGAAATGGGCGTATCGAAGAGCTGTGTGATGATGAAGGCACTGCAATAGAAAAGGGCCCATGACGGGCCCTTTGCGACAACCAGCGGCGATTTAGCCAGCCAGCTTGGCGAAGCTGCGTTCGGCGGCGGCCAGAGTGTGTTCAATCTCCTTGTCGCCGTGAGCCAGCGACAGGAAGCCTGCCTCGTAGGCGCTCGGCGCCAGATAGACGCCCTCTTCTAGCATCAGGTGGTAGAAGCGCTTGAAGCGTTCCATATCGCAGCGAGTGACCTGCTCGTAGCGGGTGATTTCGTTCTCTTCGGTGAAGAAGAAGCCGAACATGCCGCCCACATAGTTAATGGCGAGCGGGATACCGTGTTTGGCGGCGGCCGCCTTCAGTCCCTCGGCAACACGAGCTGTTTTGGCGCTCAGCTGCTCATAGAGACCCGGCTCCAGCAGCAAATCCAGCATGGTCAGACCGGCCGCCATGGCCACCGGGTTGCCGGAGAGAGTACCCGCCTGATAGACAGGGCCGGTCGGGGCAATGTGCTGCATCACCTTCTTCTTGCCGCCGAAGGCGCCGACAGGCATGCCGGCACCGATGATCTTGCCGAGGGTGGTGAGATCCGGGTCGATGTTGTAGTGACCCTGAGCACCGCGCAGGGAGACGCGGAAGCCGGTCATCACCTCGTCCAGGATCAGCAGGGCACCGAACTCGTCACAGATGGCGCGCAGCCCTTCCAGGAAGCCGGGGACCGGCGGGATGCAGTTCATGTTGCCTGCGACCGGCTCGACGATGATACAGGCGATTTCGCTGCCGTACTGGGTGAAGGCTTCACGCACCGAATCCAGATCGTTGAAGACGCAGGTCAGGGTGTGCTTGGCGAAATCGGCCGGAACGCCCGGGCTGTTGGGTTGACCCAGGGTCAGGGCGCCGGAACCGGCCTTGACCAGCAGAGAGTCGGCGTGGCCGTGGTAGCAGCCCTCGAATTTGACGATCTTGTCGCGGCCGGTGTAGCCGCGGGCCAGACGAATGGCGCTCATGGTGGCTTCGGTGCCGGAGTTCACCATCCGCACCTGCTCCATGGAGGGGACGATCTGGCGGACTTTCTCAGCCATCAGCACCTCGATCTCGGTCGGCGCACCGTAGCTCAGCCCTTTCTCAACGGCCTTGATGACGGCGGCCTTGATGGCCGGGTGGTTGTGACCCAGCAGCATGGGGCCCCAGGAGCCGATGTAATCCACGTAGGCCTGACCATCCACATCATAGAGATAGGCGCCATCGGCGTGATCGATGAAGCGGGGCGTGCCGCCGACCCCATTGAAGGCGCGGACCGGTGAGTTGACGCCACCCGGAATGGTCTGGCGGGCCTGTTCAAACAGCTGATCTGATTTTGACATGGATCATCCTTAATGGGATTTTGGTCGTCACACAAGGGATTGCAGCCGATTGAGACTCGGCAGGCCGGAGCATCAGGAGTATGCTTTGCGCTCTCGCCACCCGGACTCTCGGTCTGCTCCCGTGACAAAAATTTAACGGGCCGACTATAGCAGAAAGCCCCAGCCCTGGGCAGCCGAGCAACGCGCCGGGTGATCCTGATCTCAGCTAGCTGACGATATGGTTTTTCCAAGTTGGTGTAACAAGATGGCGCAACAAGCTCTCTCCTCTGAAGCCGATACCTCTTTGCGGAGGCCGCTTTCCCGCATTATCCGGCAAGACAAGATGCCCTTGCTGGTGCTGCTGCTGGCGGCGCTGGTCGGCACCCTGGCCGGACTGGTGTGCGGTCTGTTCGAATCGGGTGTCCACTGGCTGGCAGAACAACGTATCGATTTGCTGGCAGACCGTCCCTGGTGGCAGCTCGGTCTGCTTGGCTTTGGCTTCAGCGCCTTGCTGGGATTTGTCGGTTACTTCCTCACTCATACCTTTGCCCCGGAAGCGGGCGGCTCCGGCATCCCCGAGATCGAGGGGGCGATGGACGATCTGCGCCCGGTTCGGTGGTGGCGGGTGTTGCCGGTCAAGTTCTTCGGCGGCATCTGCACCCTGAGTTCCGGCATGGTGCTGGGGCGGGAGGGGCCTTCGGTACAGATCGGCGGCAACCTTGGCAAGATGGTGGCGGATATCTTCCGGTTGCCCAAGGAGCATGGCCATGCCCTGTTGGCCGCCGGTGCGGCGGGCGGTCTGGCGGCAGCCTTCAATGCGCCGCTGGCGGGCATCCTGTTCGTGATGGAGGAGATGCGGCCGCAATTCCGCTACTCCTTTCTGGCCATCAAGGCGGTGGGGATCTCCGCCATCATGGCGACCCTGATGCTGCAGAACATGAAAGGTCAGGGGGCGGTGATCACTCTGCCCCACTACGATGCGCCAGCCCTCAAGGCGCTCTGGCTGTTCCTCTTTATGGGGGCCACCTTCGGGGTGCTCGGTTTTGTCTTCAACAAGCTGGTGCTGGCCTGTCAGGATGGCTATCTGGCGCTGCATCAGAACAAGCGCCACCGTTTCGTGGCCATCGGCATGCTGGTCGCCGGAACGTTTGGTGTGCTGTCGCTGTTTGCTCCCGCGGTGACGGGGGGCGGCACAGAGCTTATTCCCCATCTGATGGGGGATGAGTATGCGATGGCGACCCTGTTCCTCATCTTCTCGGTGCGGCTGGTCGCGACCCTCATCTGCTTCTGCTCCGGTGCCCCGGGCGGGGTGTTTGCGCCGACCCTGGCGCTGGGCACCCTGTTTGGCGTGGTGTTCGGCCATCTGTTTCATGCGGCGTTTCCGGAGCTTGGCATCGAGCCCGGCGCCTTTGCCATCGCCGGAATGGGGGCTCTCTTTGCTGCCACCGTGCGCGCCCCCATCACGGGTATCGTGCTGGTCACCGAGATGACCGACAACTATCAGCTGATCCTGCCGATGATGATTACCACGGTCGGGGCGACTTTGGTTGCCCAGTGGCTGGGTGGCCGGCCCATCTATTCCCAGATCCTGGAGCGAACTTTACGGCTCGCTGCGCGTCAAAAGCGGGGTGATGGCAGTGCCACGGCCAGTTAATTTTTCCCTTTATCGTCTTTGGCCTCGGTCAGGGCGGTATAGTGAAGGGAGAGGCGCTGCCGTAAATGGCGTGATAACGGGATGAGGGGCTATGTCCAATCTATTGAAGTTATTGGTCGTGTTAGCCGTTGGCGGGCTCATTGGTTACTTTGTCGGTAACCGTCAGGAGCTGGCCCAGAGCAGTCTGCTGGTGGTACAGCAGGAGACGCTGGATCGTCAGGGCAAGGCCATCGGCCAGCTCAAGACCGAATTGGGGGTGAAAGATACCCAGCTGGCGACCCAGAAAGCGGCCTTCGAGCAGTTGCAGACCACCCTGAAGAGTCAGGAGGCGCAGGTGCAGGAGCTCAAGCGCCAGCTGGCCTTTTTCGAGCGGATCATGCGCCCCACCGGCGAACAGGTGGGGGTAGTGATCGACAACCTGACTCTGCAGGAGACCAGCATTCCCGGTCGCTACCACTATCGTCTCGCCCTGACCCAGCCCGCCAAGAAGCGGGAGCTGTTTCGTGGTCAGGTGCAGATCCGGGTCGAGGGGAGTCTGGCTGACAAGCCGAAGACGCTAACCGGCCGCGATCTCGGGATGAAGGTGAGTGAGTGGCGCTATGCCCTGCGTTATTTTCAGCTGCTGGAAGGGAATTGGCAGTTGCCGGAAGGCTTTGTGCCGGATCGGATCCGTGTCACCATCAACAAGGATGGCAGGCAACCGGCGCAAGAGCTGCTGGTTGAGTGGGGCGAGGTGATCAAGCCGCTGGTCGCCGCGCCGCCTGCTCCGGTTCCCGCGGCCGGTTAAACGTGGTGAATACTTGAACTGAATGGTCGGGTATTGGATAATTTCGCGGTTTCCATGTTTGTGGATCTAATGGTTGTGAGGTCAGTAATGAGTGCAGTAGCAGAAGCCCCGCTGCCCATCCAGATGACGGATGCGGCGGCCAACAAGGTGAAGAACCTGATCACCGAGGAAGAGAATCCCGAGCTGAAGCTGCGGGTATACATCACGGGTGGGGGCTGCTCCGGTTTCCAGTATGGCTTTACCTTTGATGAGAAGATCAACGACGGGGACACCGTAGTCGAGAAGAATGGCGTCACCATGGTGATCGATCCCATGAGCCTGCAATATCTGGTAGGCGGCAGTGTGGATTACACCGAGGGTCTGGAAGGTTCACGCTTCACCGTGACCAACCCCAATGCCACCACGACCTGTGGCTGTGGCTCCAGCTTCTCCATCTGATCGGCGTTATCGGTCTGATGAAACGGCTCTCGGCAACGAGGGCTGTTTTTGTTTGTGGTGATCAGTGAGCTCCATCAAACAGCATTTCTCTCAAACAACAAAGGCGCCTCGATGGCGCCTTTGTTGTTTGCAGGATGGCTTAGCGGGAGCTTGCCGCCGCGACCAGCGGGATCCGGTTCACTGCCTTGCCCATGTAGGCGAGGGTGATGGTCACAATGATGCAGGTGAAGCTCAGCCACATGTAAGGCAGGTAGTCGAGGGTTGCCACCCCCAGCACTCCGGCCATGAAGATGCCGTTGTCGCTCCAGGGCACCATACCGCAGGTGAGGGTGCCGCCAAACTCGGCGTTGCGAGAGAGGTTCTTGCGCGCCAGTCCCAGCCGATCGTAGTTCTTGGCCATGATCTTGGGAGTCAGGATCAGCGACACATACATGGCCGAGCCAAACACGTTGGCCAGAAACGCGGTGCCGATGGTGTGGCTGGTCAGGCTGCCGACGCTATTGATGCGCTTCTCGAAGGCGCTGGCGATCACTTCCAGAATGCCGACCTTCTCCAGCAGGCCACCAAACCCGAGACCGAAGATGATGACCGCGACCGAGCCCAGCATGGACTCCATGCCACCGCGACCGAGAATGTTGTCGATAAAGTCGATGCCGGAGGTGATGGCAAACGGACTATAAGCCGAGTGCATCGCCTTGACCGGATCCATGCCCTGGAAGGCGATGGCCCAGATCAGGCCCAGCAGGGCGCCGAAGCTGATCACCGGGAAGGCGGGCTTGCGATTTGCCAGCAGGCCCAGTACCAGCACCACCGGCACTATGGCCAGTGGGGTAATGTTGAACTGGTTGTCAAGAGCCTCCATCACCAGATTGACCTGCTCCAGGCTGACATTGCCCGAATACTGCATGCCCACCACGGTGAACAGCACGGCGGTGATGACATAGGAGAGCAGGCTGATAGGCAGCATCCCCTTGATGTGTTCCACCACGTCGACGTTGGACATGGTCGAAGCCAGCACTACTGAGTCGGAGAGCGGAGAGAGCTTGTCACCAAAATAGACGCCGGAGAGCACGGCACCGGCTACCAGCGGCGCAGGCACGCCGAGGCTGTGGCCGATCCCCATCATGGCGATACCGGCGGTGGCGGCAGAGCCCCAGGAGGTGCCGGTGGCCAGCGAGGTCAGGGAGCAGATGATCAGGGTTGCCAGCAGGAAGATGGACGGGTGGATCACCTTGAGGCCGAAGTAGATGATGCTGGGGACTATGCCGCCAGCAATCCAGGTGCCGACCAGAGCACCGACGGAGACCAGGATCAGGATGGCCCCCATCCCCTTGGCAACGCCGTCAACGGCTGCCTGTTCCAGGGATTTGTAATCGTGGCCGAGTTTGATGCCAAGCCCCATGATGACGAACCAGGCGATGAACAACGCCAGCTGGATCGGCAGATCGAGCACGCTGGTGAACGAGAATGCCAGGGCCAGGAAAATGGCCAGACAGGCAAACACCTGTGCCATGCCCGGTAGTCGGATGTGGTTTTGTTGGTTTTGCATAGATACTTCCTAAACTCTTGCTCGCCAAGGTCACTCCCTCTCGTCCTGTGGATACATCGATCCCGAGGAGGCAACCCAAAAAGAGGCCGCAATCTACCACAAACCCGGCGGGTTAAAGCCCCATCAAATTGGCAAAAATGCACATTTGATTGAAAAAATCACAAATTAGTTGATCTCATAACCCGTTTTTGAGCGGCCTGTTGACACAAAGGGCCACATACGAAACTTACCCGTGACGCCACTTGCATCCCCAGTAGATGAAGATGATAATTATTATCAATTGTTGATTGGGGAGAAAACAATGCGCTGGATATTGCGGGGGATGATGTTGCTGGTGGCGGTGGCCGTACTCGCATGGGGTCAGGATAAAGAGTACGGCACCTGGAGTGCCGGTTTTCTGCTGGCTGCCTGGGTGATGCTGGAGCCCGGATTGCGGCCCGCCCTGATCTTGCTGCCAGTGGCCGGGTTGACCGGTATCGTCACCCTGCTCTGGCAGCAGCCATGGTTATGAGCTTTTGACGGGAGCCTGCTTGATCTTCTGCTGTGCCACCTTGAGCGATTCGACCACCAGTTTCTCCATTTCGGTACGCTTGGCGTCGGTCAGGAAGTAGATCATGTCGACATTGTGGCGAATATAGTGGGCCGGAAGCTGGTTGAGGGTAAGGCAGCAGAGGTCGGCCATCTGATCGCTGTTGAGCTTTTGCTGCAGCCCCTGTTTCTCAATCTCCTTGAGCACCAGATGTTCGTAAAAGTTGTGAATGTCGGTATCCAGTATCATATGCGTTCCTTGGCATGACGATGAGCGGGGAGTCGTCAAAAGCATAGCCATAACAAGGAGTAAAAACAAAAGGCCCATCACTTTCGTGATGGGCCTTTTGCGTAATGAATGGTGCGAAGAGAGGGACTCGAACCCTCACATCCGTGGGACACTAACACCTGAAGCTAGCGCGTCTACCAATTCCGCCACCTTCGCACACTGATTTTCTCCAGCTGGTTTTTAAATGCGGTTGGAGCGCATTGCTCTGTGTTTACATGTCAGAATCATGGTGCGAAGAGAGGGACTCGAACCCTCACACCCGGGGGGCACTAACACCTGAAGCTAGCGCGTCTACCAATTCCGCCACCTTCGCACATTCGGGTTTCCAGTCTGGATTTACATGCTGTCTGGATAAAGCATGGTGCGAAGAGAGGGACTCGAACCCTCACATCCGTGGGACACTAACACCTGAAGCTAGCGCGTCTACCAATTCCGCCACCTTCGCACATTGTGTTACCAGTTTTTATTTACATGCTGTCTGGAGAAGCATGGTGCGAAGAGAGGGACTCGAACCCTCACACCCGGGGGGCACTAACACCTGAAGCTAGCGCGTCTACCAATTCCGCCACCTTCGCACATTCGGGTTTTCTAGTTGGATTTACATGCTGCTGAATCAGCATGGCAGTATTGGTGCGAAGAGAGGGACTCGAACCCTCACATCCGTGGGACACTAACACCTGAAGCTAGCGCGTCTACCAATTCCGCCACCTTCGCATCACTGCGGAGGGGGATTCTATAGAGTTTTGGGGGTGCGTCAACAGCCAAAGGGGACTTTTTTCGCTGTTGACGCCCAAAGTGGCGCCAAGGGTACAAAACTTCAGCAATCAGCTGACGTTTGGCGTTCAGTAACGGCCCAATGCGCTCTGATACATCCGTTCATACTGGGTGACTGAGTCAGGCCAGTTGAAGCGGGTGCTCATGGCATTGCGCTGCACCTTGGCAAAACGCTCTTTGTCCTGCAGGAAATAGAGCAGGCTGCGGCGCATGGTATCGAGCAGGATAGCGGCAGTCGGATCGTTGAAGCAGAAGCCGGTGGCATGCTCGGGATCGGCATCCCAATCCACCACGGTATCTTTCAGACCACCCACGGCCCGCACCAGTGGCAGGGTGCCATAGGCGAGACTGTACATCTGGTTGAGGCCGCAAGGCTCGAACAGCGAGGGCATCAGGAAAAAGTCGGCACCGGCTTCGACCAGATGAGCCAGCCGATCGTCATAGGTGTTGATGAAGGCGAGCTTGCCCGGATAATCCCGGGCCATGGTTTGCAGTTGCGTGGCGAGCGCAGGATCGCCAGAGCCGACGATCACCACTTGTACCTGATGGTGGAGGAATTTCTCCAGCGCAGGGAGCAGCAGGGGAACGCCCTTTTGCTCGGTCAGGCGGCAAACCATGCCGTAGATGGGCAAGTCCGCCCCGGCCAGCCCCGCCTCCTGCTGCAGGCTCTCTTTGCAGATCTGTTTGCCAGCCATGTTGTCGATGCTGTAGGTCGCAGGCAGGAATTCGTCGAACTCCGGATCCCAGTCCTTGTAATCGCAGCCGTTGAGTATGCCGCAGAGATCCGCCGCCCGTTGCTGGAAGATATGCGCCATGCCGTGGGCGCCGAGGTGAGTCAGCAGCTCCTGGGCATAGTTGGGGCTGACCGCATTGATCTTGTCGGCGTAGAGCACCCCGCATTTGAGCAGATTGACATGACCGTAGTCGTAGTTGATGCGGCGTTCGTAGTCGGCGATCTCGGGCATGGCCCAGAACTGCTCGCGGCCAAACACCCCCTGAAACGCCGCGTTGTGAATGCTGATCACGCTGCGGGTTTGCTGGAAGAAGGGGTTGTGGGCGTGACGGGTTTTCAGCAGCAGTGGCAGCAGGCCGGTGTGCCAGTCATTGCAGTGGGCGATATCCGGAGCAAAGCCGAGCTGCTCACAGGCATGGAGGGCAGCGGCCGAGAAGAAGGCAAAGCGCTCGCCATTATCCGGATAGGCCTGATTGTTCTCGGCGTAGAGCTGGGGACGATCGAAATATTGCGGGCAGTCGAGCAGATAGACGCAGACGCCATCCAGCTCCATCTGGTAGATGCGATAACCGATATCCGGCAGCCCGGGGTGGGTTGGCAACCAGCGTGACGCCACCAGTCTGGCCTCATCCCGTCGCTTTATCGTCTTGTAGAAGGGCAACATGATCCTGACATCATGTCCCTTCTGGGCCAGGTACATCGGCAGGGCTCTGGCGACATCGGCCAGGCCCCCGGTCTTGACCAGCCCCTCAACTTCCGAGGCAACAAACAGGATTTTCAGTGGGTTAATAGCCAACTCTTGCTCCCTTAGGTACCACCACGATACCGCCTTCGGATACGGTAAATCGCTCTCTATCGTGGTCCAGATTTTCACCGATAACGGTGCCGGGCGCAATTTCAACATTTTTATCTATAATCGCGCGCCGGATGGAGCACCCTTCACCAATCTTCACGTCCCCCAGCAGCACGGATTCACTGATATGGCTGCACGCGCCGATATTGCAGCGGAAACCGAGGATGGAGCGCTGGATCTGGCTGCCCTGAATGAAGCAACCGGCGGAGATCAGCGAGTTGGCGATCTTCACCTTGCACTCGTCGCTGTCGATGAAGGTAGCAGGCGGCAGCGCCGGATAGTGGGTGTGCAAGGGCCACTTGCGGTTATAGAGGGAGAAGGGGGGATTGTCGGCCACCAGGTCCATGTGCGCTTGCCAATAAGAGTCGAGGGTGCCCACATCCCGCCAGTAGACGTGCGGTTTCTCGCCGGGGATGACGTTGGTGCTGTAGTCGTAGACATAGACGGGGGCACGTGGGTAGAGGCTCGGGATCACATCCTTGCCAAAGTCGTGGCTGGAGTTCTCTTCGGCGGCATCCCGCTTCAACTCGCGGCAGAGGGCATCGGTCTCGAAGATGTAGTTGCCCATGGAGACCAGCGCCTGGGTCGGATCGCCGGGAATGTGCTTGGGCTGCTTCGGTTTTTCCTGAAAGCCGATCATCCGCCCTTCGGTATCCACCTCGATCACCCCGAAGGCGCTCGCCTCTTCGATGGGCATGCGCAGGGCCGCGACCGTCATGGCGGCGTTCTTCTGCTTGTGGAAGGTGACCATCTGGCTCACATCCATCTTGTAGATGTGGTCGGAGCCGAAGATGCAGACGTGATCCGGTTCGGCTCGCTCGATAAAACCGAGGTTCTGGTAGATAGCATCGGCGGTGCCGTCATACCAGCGTTTGCCCATCCGCATCTGGGCCGGGATGGGATCGATAAAGCGGTCGGTGATGCCGACGATATTCCACCCCTTCTTCATGTGCAGGTAGAGGGACTGTGATTTGAATTGAGTCAGTACATAGATGCGCAGAAAGTCGGCGTTGACGAAGTTGTTGAGGACAAAGTCGATCAGCCGGTAGCTGCCACCGAAGGGGACGGAAGGCTTGCTGCGGGTGGTGGTCAGAGGCTGCAGGCGAGTACCTTCGCCACCAGCCAGGATCATGGTCAAAATGCCTGCCATCGTATTTCTCTCCCTGAATGAACAACATGAAAAGGTTTTCAAAGCTCGGCATAAAAACACCCCTAAAGGGGTGGTTTTTATCGTGCTCTTAGTACCTTACCAGATCCCGTATGGGGCTCTCTAGCTGTTTTCTTGTACTGCTTACACTTAATTACACTTTGCTCAGATAGACCTTGAATTTGGCATCACTGCTGATCACTTCAGTCCGTTTGAAGTGTGTCTCCAGTATAGGCTGGTAGCGCAAGAAGGCGTTGGCAACAATGGTCAGCGAACCATTTGGCAGCAAAAATTCCGGCGCCTTGGCCAGGAACTGCTCGGTCGCCGCATAGAAGGTTTTGAGACCCGCATGGAATGGCGGGTTGGAGACGATGTGCTGGAAACGGGTGGAGACATCCGAATAGACATCGGAAGCAGTGACCTTGCCCTGCAGGCCGTTGATCGCCAGGGTGCGGCGGCTCGATTCGAGCGCCAGCGCGCTGATATCCACCATGTTGACCCGCAGATCCGGATTGCGCTTGGCCAGCACAGACCCAATTACCCCGGCGCCGCAGCCAAAATCGAGCAATTCGCCCTTCATCGGTGGCACTGCGGCCAGCAGCATCTGGGTGCCGAGATCCAGCTCGGCGGCGCTGAAGACGCCGGGCAGCGCCAGCACGGTCAGTTCGGTATCACCGGCCTTGCATTGGTAGCGGCCAAACCAGCTATCCAGATTGAAAGGTTCAACCGGTTGGCTCAGCTCACTGTGATAGAGGGAGCAGCGGCGCGCCGAATCGCGCTTTATCGGCTTTTCGCCATAGGGAGCCAGCAGCTTGTCGGCGCCATTGATGCCGCCGCGGTTTTCACCGGCGAGGAACAGATCGGCACCCGCTTCCAGCAAGGGGGTCATCATGGCCAGCAGATATTGTGCCTCGGCTTTTGCCTTGGGCATCAGTAGTAACAGAGCATCGAAGCGGGGCGTTCCGCCTAGCTGGTGGTCGAACAGGATAGCCTCGCCGAGGGCGGCCTGCTGGCTGCGGTAGTAGCAGTAATCGGTGGTAAAGACGGTCAGGGTCCGGGCCAGGCTCGCCAGTTGGCGGGGGTAGTCATCCTCCAGCGCGCCGCAGACAAGTAGCCGCTTGCCGACAAAGAGGGCTTGGTTTCGTTCCAGCATCTGGCTGACGGCACTGATAGGGCTGCTCATCGGGTCTCTCCACGCAATTTTGGGCGGCCATTATACATAGCCCCTTTCGCCTTGACATTTATGCCGTGTTCCCGAAATATGCCCAGACACCATTTTTTGACCAGAGATGACGAAATGCGGTTCAACGGGTTGAAACGAAAGCACAAAAAAAGCCTGAAATTCGGGCCTGCCGACGTTCGCGCGTAACCTCTCATCCCTGAGAAGCTTCAAACCCCGGTTGCGCACATCGTACCGGGGTTTTTTATTGCCATATGCGCGTCATTTAGGAGAAGGAGATCCCATGTTTCAAGGTTCAATCGTTGCGTTGATTACCCCGTTTCGACAGGGAAAGCTGGATGAAGAGGCGCTGCTGCGTCTGGTGGAGTGGCATATCGAACAGGGCACTCACGGCATTGTGCCGGTGGGCACCACGGGGGAAAGTCCGACCCTGACCCATGACGAGCACTGCCGGGTGGTGGAGCTGGTGGTCAAGCAGGTCGCAGGTCGCATTCCGGTGATTGCCGGGGCCGGTTCCAACAATCCGGTCGAAGCCATCGAGTACACCCTCCATGCAGAGCGGGTGGGGGCCGATGCCACCCTGCATGTGGCCGGTTACTACAACCGCCCCAATCAGGAGGGGCTCTACCACCACTTCAAGGCGGTACACGATGCCACCGCCAAGCCGATCATCGTCTACAACATCCCGCCGCGCGCCATTGTCGATGTGCAGCCCGCCACTCTGGCCCGTCTGGCCGAGCTGCCGCGTATTGCCGGGGTGAAAGATGCCACCGGCGATCTTGCCCGCCCCTGGACCGAGCGCCAGCTGATCAAAAAGCCCTTCGCCTGGCTCTCCGGTGAAGATGCTACTGCCGTGGCCTACAACATCGGCGGTGGTCAGGGCTGTATCTCTGTGACCGCCAACGTGGCCCCCAAGCTGGTAGCCGAGGTGCAGAACCTCACGCTGGCTGGCAAGTGGCAAGAAGCGCGTGAGCTGCAAGACAAGCTGATTCCGCTCCATCAGGCGATGTTTGCCGAGCCGAGCCCGGCCGGTGCCAAATATGCCGCTTCCCTGCTCGGTTTCTGCAGCGAGGAGTGCCGCCTGCCGGTGATGCCGCTGTCGGACGCGACTCGCGAGCGCATTCGCAGCGCCATGCAGCAGCTCAACCTGCTGTAATGCAAAACGGGTGAGCCAAGGCTCACCCGTTTTGTTTCCGGTCTTTATTTTCGACCTTTAGTACCGGTATGGCCACGCTCAGTCTGCGTGATGCAGCCATGCGACGATGGCCAGCTGCAACTCGACATACGCCGGATAGAGGAAGAGATCGGCCAGCTCGGCAGGCCACTCGTCATGCTCGTCCGACTGGGCTTGCAGATGGGCTTGCAGGTTGGTCAGGGCGGGTAGCCAGAGCACTGGTTGTGGCAGCGCGGCCGCACTGCGGGCGACCAGATCGATCCCCTGGTACAGGGCCGCGAGTGCCTGCTGTTGAATGCCTTCATCCTGCGGATACTCCAGCCAGAGCTGCTCGTGATGCTGCCAGTGGCGCAGCCCTTCGCTTACCCCCGTTATGCCATCCATACCTTCATGTTCGACCAGCGCCTGCAGGGCCAGCGGTTTGCCAAGACCAGCCAGTCGATAGCCGCGCTGGGCCTTGGATTGGGCGCCGAGGCGCAGCCCGCCGAGCTTGGCGAGGCGTTGGGCCAGTGCAAACAGGGCTGTGGTGGCACCGGATTTGAGCTCCAGTTCCAGTTCGTTGATGGTGGTGCTGCCCTGACTGCCGACTATCTCTCCCTGATCCCAGGCCAGCTCAATCTCGGCGTTCTCGAAGGCGATCAGCCAGTGGCGACGCAGGAAGTCGGTGCGAAACTGGGCGACCAGCTGCTGCTGGATGTGGTCGCGCTCGGTCAGGGTCGGCCAAATCTCATCGGGAAAGGACGAGAGGGTCGGCAGATCGCTGCTGACGGGGGCGTTGTACTCGGGTCTGGCGTGCAGGCCGCCCACCACCTGGCCGCGGCATTTGATGGTCTGTTCGGCAAAGGCATCGCAGCGGCGGATCCGCAGTCCCATCTCCAGCTGGCGCAGAGCCAGGGTCGGCGTATCGAAATAGACGTTGCCGAGCTGCTGTTGTGATGATTCTTTAATCTCAAGAGAATTCAGCAGGTTGGATAACTCGGGTTGAATGTCGCGGGCGACAAAAAACTTTATCTCGATCTCAGTTTGCATAGTCATTCCGGGCTGGCAGGCAACTTTGGGGGGCAGGATTCGGGTCGCGGGGATATAATGCCCGCGAGACGACTAGATTAATTCGCGGTTTAATTGAGGGCGCAGTTCGGTTACCATGCGCGCCTCATAAAATCGTATCGAGTGTTTTTTCACCGACACAGGTTTGGCCATGCCAGTAAATACTATTTTGGGGCTTTTTGCCAAGTCCCCCATCAAGCCGCTGCAGAAGCATATCGTCAAGGTTCACCAGTGCTCCCAGCAGTTGGTTCCCTTCTTTGACGCCGTTGCCGAAGACCGTTGGGAAGATGCCGAGAAGATCCGGCAGCAGATCGCCCAACTGGAAAAAGAGGCAGATACCCTCAAGCGTGAAATCCGTCTGAAACTGCCTCGCGGCCTGTTCCTGCCGGTTGCACGTACCGACCTGCTGGAGCTGTTGACCCAGCAAGACAAGATTGCCAACCGTGCCAAGGATATCTCCGGCCGCATGCTTGGTCGTCGCATGGAGTTCCCCGCCGAAATGCGGACGGATTTCATGGCTTACCTCAAACGTTGTATTGATGCGACCGCTCAGGCCGAGAAAGCGATCGGGGAGCTCGACGAGCTGCTCGAGACCGGCTTCAAGGGACGGGAAGTGGAAATGGTTGCCGAGATGATCCACCAGCTGGATCTGATCGAGGACGATACAGACACCATGCAGATCGGACTGCGCCAACAGCTGCAAGCGGTTGAGCACAATTACAATCCGATCGATGTGATGTTCCTTTACAAGATCCTCGAATGGGTAGGTGACCTGGCAGATCAGGCCGAGCGCGTAGGCGCCCGTCTGGAACTGATGCTGGCTCGTTCGTAATCGACTGACTGGGTAAACACTACTAATGGACATTATCGCGAATTACGGCACCACTCTGGTGCTCGTGGCGGCCTTGTTCGGCTTTTTGATGGCTTGGGGTATTGGCGCGAATGACGTGGCCAACGCCATGGGCACATCGGTCGGCACCAAATCCCTGACCATCCGTCAGGCGATCATCATTGCCATGATCTTCGAATTTGCCGGTGCCTATCTGGCCGGTGGCGAAGTGACGGCCACCATCCGTAACGGCATCATCGACAGCAATGCGTTTGTCGATAGCCCGGACCTGCTGGTGCTCGGCATGATCGCCTCCCTGCTGGCGGCAGGCGCCTGGTTGATCCTCGCCTCCTACTTCGGCTGGCCTGTTTCCACCACTCACTCCATCATCGGCGCCATCGTCGGTTTCGCTGTGGTGAGCATTGGCCCGGAAGCGGTGCAGTGGAGCAAGTTTGGCGGCATCGTCGGCTCCTGGGTCATCACCCCGGCCATCTCAGGTGTCATCGCCTACTTCATGTTCATCAGCGTGCAGAAGCTTATCTTCAACACCGATGATCCCCTGAACAACGCCAAGCGCTATGTGCCGTTCTACATGTTCCTGACTGCGCTGGTGATCTGTCTGGTGACCATCAAGAAGGGGCTGACCCACGTCGGTCTGCACCTGAGCGATGGCGAGGGCATTCTGCTCTCCATCACCATCTCCATCGCAGTGGCGTTTGCCGGCTGGATCTACATTCGCGGCCAGAAGTACAACCCGCAGGATGACAGCAAGATGCACTTCGCCAACGTGGAGAAGGTGTTCGGCATCCTGATGGTGATCACCGCCTGTGCCATGGCCTTTGCCCACGGTTCCAACGACGTGGCCAACGCCATTGGCCCGCTCTCTGCGGTGGCCTCTATCGTGGCTTCCGGTGGCGAGATTTCCAGTCAGGCTGCCATTGCCTGGTGGATCCTGCCGCTGGGCGGTATCGGTATCGTGATCGGTCTGGCGACCATGGGCGAGAAGGTGATGGCGACGGTCGGTACCGGCATCACTCACCTGACCCCGAGCCGTGGTTTTGCTGCCCAGCTGGCCACTGCCGCGACCGTAGTGATTGCCTCCGGTACCGGTCTGCCCATCTCCACCACCCAGACCCTGGTCGGTGCTGTGATGGGTGTCGGTCTGGCGCGCGGTATTGCGGCGCTGAATCTGGGGGTACTGCGCAACATCGTGGTCTCCTGGATCATCACCCTGCCTGCCGGTGCCATCCTGGCTATCGCTATCTTCTACGTGCTGCAGGCCTGCTTCTCCTAATCGAAGCGGCATTCAGCAAAAAGCCCGAGTCATCGACTCGGGCTTTTTTATTGTGCGCGGGAGAGAGGTGCTGCTCCCTTTGCAATCTGCCTTAGAGGCTGGCGCAGATCTGCCACAGATCGTACTGGATAGCGGCGGCGGTCACTTCCCGGCCAGCCCCCGGCCCCTGGATCACCAGCGGGTTGGTGCGATAGCTGTCGCTCTCGATGGCGAAGATGTTGTCGCACGGCAAGAGGTTGGCAAACGGGTGATGGGGCTCCAGCGCCTCCAGTCCGACCCGCGCCTTGCCATCATGCTCGAAGCGGGCCACGTAGCGCAGCACCTTGCCGAGGCGCTTGGCCCCTTCGAAGGCGGTCTGGATCGGGCCATCCAGCTCTTTCAGTCTGTCCATGAACTGATCGGCGGTCACCTTGCGCAGCGTAACGGGCACCAGATTCTCCAGCTCGATATCGGCGGAGTCGAGCTCGAAGCCTGCTTCCCGCGCCAGAATAAGCAGCTTGCGCCGCACATCCTGACCTGAGAGGTCTTCGCGGGGATCCGGCTCGGTCAGACCGTGCTGCCACGCCTCGTCCACCAGCTCGGAGAAGGGGCGGGTGCCGTCATACTGCTGGAACAGCCAGGAGAGGGTGCCGGAGAAGATGCCGGAGACCCCCTGAATGCGGTCGCCGCTCTGGCGCAGCATCTGGATGCTGGACTGGATCGGCAGCCCGGCGCCCACGGTGGCGTTATAGCGCCACTGCACCTGATGGTCGCGGCAGGTCTGCTTGATGCGCTGGTAGAACTCGCTGTCTGCGGCACCGGCAAACTTGTTGGCGGCGATGATGTGAATGCCGAGCTGGGCAAAGTCCGGGTAGTAGCGGCTCACCGTCTCGCTGGCGGTCATGTCCAGCGCAATCAGCGCATCGAAGCCGTGCTGCTCAAGCTGGGAGAGCAACTCCGGCCAGATCAGCGGTTTGGGGTTGAAGTTGTCCTGTACCTTGAGGGGGTTGAGTCCCTCTTCATCCAGCAGGCCGCCTTCCGAGCTGAACACCCCGTAGAGGGTGAGCGCCAGATTGAGTTCATGTTCCAGCCGTGCTTTTTCGCGGGCATAGAGGCTTAGCCAGTGGCCGCCGATATTGCCCTTGCCGAACAGCACCAGACCGACCCGGGTCGGGCGGCTGAAGAGGGCGCTGTGCAGGGCGATGAGCAGCGGCTCAAGCACTACCTGACGCAGCACGGCCACCAGACTCAGGCCATCTCGGGCCACCTGTACGAACTCCAGCGGTTGATCTGCCAGCAGCTGATAGAAGCGATGACACTGCTCCGCGTTGTCGGTGACACCGGCGCCGACCAGCGCCACCAGACTGAACCCCTCTTTCTGGATGAGGCCGGTGAAGCTCCCTTGCAGCTGGAAGTCGCGCAGCAGCTCAAAGGCGCCTTGTGCCACCTCGAGGGTGTAGGCAAGACGCAGGATCCGGCGATCCGGCTGGCGCTGCAGGGTGAGCGGGTTGAGGCGGTGACGGGCCAGATGGGCCTCGATGGTGGCCACCGTCTGTTCATAGTTGGTTTGCGGCAGTACCTTCAACTCGATGAGGGCGATCTGATCCACCGAGGAGACGATGCGGGCGCCGCCGGAGCGGGGGGCGCGGCGCAGGATATGGGTACAGCCCTCGTCCGGGTTGTAGCTGCAGCGCAGGGTGAGGCGTTGGCGGCTGTCGGCCACTGGTTGCAGGGTACGGGAGTGCAAGACCGAGGAGCCAAGGCGGGCCAGCTCGTTGGCTTCCGCGAGGCTCAGGCGCTCCAGCAGACGCGCCTCCTTCACCCGGCGCGGGTCGGCGCTGTAGACCCCGGCCACGTCGCTCCAGATGGTGGTGGATTCACCGTCCGCCAGCAACGCCAACAGGCTGGCGCTGTAGTCGGAGCCGTTGCGACCGAGCAGCAGGGAGCGCCCTTCCATGTCGACAGCGATAAAGCCGGTTACCACGATGCGACCGGCATGTTCGGCCAGCCGCGCCTTGAGCAGTTCGCTGGAGAGGGCGGTATCCACCTTGACCAGAGCGCCATCCTCGGCGCGCAGGAAGCTGCGGGCATCGAGCCAGATAGCCTTGTCGCCTCGGCTGGTAAGCAGGGCAGCAAGCAGGCGCGCCGACCACACCTCGCCAAAGGCGAGCAGGCCGTTGCGGGCGAAGCGGTCAAACTGCCCCTCCAGCGTTTTGGCGATCAGTTGCATGTCGTCGGCCAGCTGCTTGCTCAGATCGAGCTGCAGTTCACCCTCCAGCAAGCCGTCGATCAGGCTCTGCTGATAGGCCTGCAGGGCAGAGATGGCTTCACCGGCGGCTTCGTCCCCCGCTTCGGCCAGCTCCACCAGCTGGATCAGCCGGTTGGTGGTCTTGCCGGCGGCGGAGACCACGATCAGTTCATCCCCGCCCACCTGTTGTTCAACGATGCTGGCGACCCGGCGATAACAGACCGGATCCGCCAGACTGCTGCCACCAAATTTGTGGACGTGACGTCGCTTCAATCCTGCTTCTGCTGCCACCGCGATCTCTCCTTGTTGCTGCTGTTCCATTACTTCGCTACCTGTTCTGCCTGCTGCGCCTGTTCAAAAGCCTGAGCCAGATCGGCCACCAGGTCTTCACCGTGTTCAATACCGACCGACAACCGCAGTAGCTGGGCGCTGATGCCTGCTGCCTGCTGCGCCGCCGGGGTCATGGCCCTGTGGGTCATGCTGGCCGGATGGGCCACCAGACTCTCCACCCCGCCGAGGGACTCGGCCACCGAGAAGAGGGTGAGGGCCGCGAGGAAGGCGCGGATGCCCTCCTCGCTGCAATCGAGTTCAAAACTTAGCATGGCGCCGAAGCCGGACTGTTGACGGCGCGCAATATCGTGGCCCGGATGGCTCGGCAGGCTGGGGTGATAGATGCGTTTCACCAGCGGCTGCTGTTGCAGGAAGGCGAGGATGCGGTCGGTGTTCTCCTGATGGGTGCGCAATCTGGGGGCCAGAGTGCGCAGACCGCGCAGGGTGAGGTAGGAGTCGAACGCCCCGGAGGTGAGCCCCAGACAGTTGGCCCACCACACCAGCGACTCGGCCAGTGCTGCCTCCTTGGCAATCGCCACTCCGCCCACCACGTCTGAGTGACCGTTGATGTACTTGGTGGTGGAGTGCACCACCACGTCGGCACCGAGGGCCAGCGGTTGTTGCAGCAGGGGGGAGAGGAAGGTGTTGTCCACCACCACCTGTGCACCCACCTCGTGGGCCGCGCTGGCAATGGCGCTGATATCCACCACCCGCAGCAGCGGGTTGGAGGGGGTCTCGACCCATACCAGCGCAGGCTTTTGCGCCAGTGCGGCGGCCAGTGCGGCCTCGTCACCCTGATCGACAAACTGCACCCGGTAGTGGCCCTTGGCCGCCAGATACTCAAACAGACGCCAGGTGCCGCCGTAGCAGTCGTGGGGGGCGAGCAGCAGATCCCCCGCCTTGAGCAGGGCTGTGGTGACCAGATGGACGGCGCCCATGCCGGTGCCGGTGACCACGGCGCCAGCGCCCCCTTCCAGCGCCGCCAGCGCGTCCGCCAGATTGGTGCGGGTCGGATTGCCGGAGCGGGCATAATCGTATTGACGGGGCTCGCCAAAGTCGGCAAAGGTGTAGTTGCTGGAGAGGTAGATGGGGGGCACCACGGCACCGTGTTGCTGGTCTGTCTCAATCCCGGTGCGAACCGCCAGGGTGGCCTTGTGGGTCATATCACTCTCCTTGATGTCTCTTCACACGCCGGCATCTTGCTGCCACGCGCTATCCCGCCATTGCGGGCTCATGGACAACCACACTACGCCAGCTTAAAAAAGCCGTCAACACTTCCAGACGTCTAAATGGCTTTGCTGTTGGATTGCCATTAATTTCCTTAAGGGTTAAAATCCGCGCTCACGGCTAAATGAGAACAGGTGAGTCATGGGAACAGAGTGGAACGGCGACTACGTCAGCCCCTACGCGGAACACGGTAAGAAGAGCGAACAGGTCAAGAAGATTACCGTCTCGATCCCGCTCAAGGTGTTGAAAGTGTTGACCGATGAGCGCACCCGCCGTCAGGTGAACAACCTGCGTCATGCGACCAACAGCGAGCTGCTCTGTGAAGCCTTCCTGCACGCTTTCACCGGCCAGCCGCTCCCTTGCGACGAAGATTTGCGCAAGGATCAACCGGACAGTGTCCCGGCCGAAGCGCGCGCCATCATGGAAGCGCTGGGCAAAGAGATCGAAGATTTCGACAAGGAATAACCCCCAATGACGCGGCCCTGGCCGCGTCATTGCTATCTGCCATGTCCCGCTTCAGCCTGCGCCACTATCACCACCACGTCTGCAGTCATAGCCACGACTTTGCCCAACTGGTGATCCCCCTCGATGGCCCCCTCGAGATCGAGGTGCAGGGCCGGGGGGGCAGGCTTGCCCCCGGTTCTGCCTGCGTCATCGCCCCCGGCGAGCGGCACGACTACGCTGCCGATCCCGCGCTTTCGTTTCTGGTGCAGGAGAGCGACTGGCTACCCGGGGATCTGGCGGCCTGCCCCTTTATCGAGCTGGATGAGCCCCAGCGCCACTACCTCGCGTTTCTGCACCGCATGGTGGCCGAGGGGCGGCAGGTGGCGGGCATGGAGCAGGTGTGGCTCTCCCTGCTGGCTGAAGGGCAGGGGATGCAGAGCGCTGTCATTCCACGCCTTGCCGCCCGCATCCTCAAGGTGCAACGCCATATCGATGCCAACCTCGCCGCCCCGCTGACCAATCAGCAACTCGCCGCCATCGCCTGCCTTGGCCAGAGCCAGTTCAAGCTCGCCTTTCGCCAGCAGCTGGGGATGAACGTCTCCCACTACATTCGCAGTCGGCGCATGGCACTGGCGCGCACCCTGCTTGCCGGTACGCAACTACCCGTTGGGGAGATTGCCAGCCGCTGTGGCTACCAGAATCAGGGGGCCTTCGGCGAGCGCTTCCTGAGTGAGACCGGGCTCACTCCGTCCCTTTGGCGCCAGCAAAACGGCCGCCTGCCGTAACGAAACGGCTGATCGCCGAAGACGGGATGCTCTCTTTGGGCCATGCTGCGGGTCATGCAAGGTGCACGATAAACAGGAGCCGTAATGGAGACGATTAGCTGGCAGGATTTCGAGATGGTGGAGCTGAGGGTGGGCACCCTGGTGCGGGTTGAGCCGTTCCCCGAGGCGCGCAAACCGGCCTACAAGGTGTGGGCGGATTTTGGTCCCGAACTGGGGATTCGCAAGAGCAGTGCCCAGATCACCGCCCTCTACCAGCCAGAGCAGCTGGTGGGCCGCCAGATCATCGCCGTAGTCAACTTCCCGACCAAACAGATTGGCCCGTTTCAGTCGGAGTTTCTGCTGACCGGTTTCTACCGGCCGGATGGCGTCGTGGTGATGGCCATTCCCGAGCGGGCGGTGGAGAACGGCGCCAAGCTGGGCTGAGTTCACACCCGAACAGAGACAAGAGAGGCGACCCAAGGTCGCCTCTCTTTTTGTTATCTGCTGCGAGTCGTTACTTCAACAGGCTGAAGATCAGCGCCGATACCGCCAGCGAACCGGTCAGCAGGATAAAGCCGTTGGTCCAGCCGTGACGGAAGCGGGCCAGCGCCTCCACCTTGTAGATGGCAATCACCGGCATGATGAACAGGATCATGGCGATGACCGGGCCGGAGAGGGTCTCCATCAGCCCCAGAATGCCCGGGTTGATGACGGCGGCGCCCCAGATGGCGAAGAACATCAGGGCGATACCCAGCTTGTCCGCCTTGGCAAGCGGTAGGCCGGTGGGCTTGGCGATCAGGCTTTTGAGGCTTTCGCGGGCACCAAGGAAGTGGCCGAGGAAGGAGGAGCTGATGGCGATAAAGGCAATGAGCGGCCCCAGGGTCACGATCACCGGGTTGTCGGTGATGTTGGCTAGATAGGAGAGTACCGAGACGTTCTGGGCCTTGGCTTCAGCCAGCTGGGCTGGCGAGAGGCTCAGCACGCAGGAGAAGACGAAGAACAGCACGAAGCCCACCAGCATTATTGTGGTGTTGCGCAGGATCAGGCCGCTCTTGGCTTCCGCCTGCTCGCCATATTCACGGCGCTGCACGTTGGCAAAGCCGGAGATGGCGGCGGCGTGGCTGAAGGCGAACACGGTGACCGGCAGCGCCAGCCAGACGGTGTTGAGGAAGCTGACCCCTTCAAACGCCGTCACTTCCGGCCATTGCCACTGAGGGATCAGGTAGCAGGAGAGCGCCGCCAGAATGGCCGCCAGCGGATAGACCATAAAGGCGAAGGCACGCAGCATTGCTTTCTCACCCGCCAGCATCACGGCGATCATGGCAAACACCAGCACGCCGGAGAGCATCACCCGATCCGGAGCCGCCATGCCGAGCTGGTTGACCATAAAACTCTCCACCGTGTTGGTCAGCCCGACCCCGTAGATGAGCAGGATCGGGAAGATGGAGAGGAAGTAGAGCGCCGAGATGAGGCGACCGGCCATCTTGCCGAAATGCTCCTCCGCCACTTCGGTGAAGTCGGCGTGGGGGCGTGACGAGGAGAGCACGAAGCGCGCCAGCCCGCGGTGGGCGAGGAAGGTCATGGGGCCTGCCAGTACCGCGACGATAACGAGGGGCCAGATGCCGCCCAGACCCAGATTGATGGGCAGGAACAGGATGCCGGCGCCAACGGCGGTGCCAAACAGGCTGATGACCCAGTGGGTGTCGTGACGGCGCCAGCGGGTGGTGCTGACCGTGGTGGAGCAGGAACCGGATAGCTCCTTGGTAGCCTCTACAGATAAACTCATTACTAATTCACTTTTTGTTAGTGTTTTAATCTGAGTTCATTGTGGTTTATCGGGATTTAATTCTCAAAAAGCGAGACTGAAACATATCACTGCCATTGCGGGGTTTAGCCAGCGAGATTGGGAATGGAATCTGGATCGCAGAATGAAAAAAAACTGATATTTGTGATTTTTGTGAAATATAAAACCAAAATTTGATCTACTGTCATTTTTTTATTTTGGCTAATCAGGTGTTTTCAGAATTACGTGAAAAATCGTACCATTTCTCGCCGACCGATTGTGATGTTTCACTATCATTTTGCCGCTTTGCCAGCGTATCACGCTGTTCAAGAGCGCCTTGACCAGCGGATCACACCGGCTATCACCCCGGACAACGACTCTGAAAAAGCAGGCGGCCATCGGGCCGCCTGCTTGTCTGGTGTGATGATATTGCTACTCGTCTAGTGGGCCAGAATGTTGCCCCAGGCGAGATCCGGATCCCCCATCACGATAAAGTCAGGGTTCTCCAGCGACTCGGTTTCGTTGTAACTGAGTGGCTGCAACGCCAGGCTGAGGATACGGCCACCGGCTGCCTCGACGATGCACTGGGCGGCGGCGGTGTCCCACTCGCCGGTGGGGCCGAGTCGCACGTAGCAATCGGCTGCACCTTCCGCCACCAGACAGGATTTGAGGGAGCTGGAACCAAGCGGGATCAGCTCGTAGTTGATGGCCGGGTTGAGACGGCGGGTGAGGTTTTCCAGCTTCTGGCGGCGGCTGATGGCGACCACCAGCGAGTCGGGCTGGTCATGTTCGTGGTGCATGGCGCTGATGGGCAGTACCTCGCCATTCACCTCCTTGAAGGCGCCGTAGCCGCGCACCGCCCAGTAGAGCACGTTGGACTCGGGAGCATAGATGACCCCGAGCACCGGCACATTGTCCCGCACCAGGGCGATCAGGGTGGCGAAGTCGCCGCTGCCCGCGATAAATTCGCCAGTGCCGTCGAGGGGATCCACCAGCCAGTATTGCCGCCAGTTGGATCGTTGGCTGAAGGGGATGTCGGCCGCCTCTTCGGTCAGCACCGGCACATGGGGGGTGAGCGCCGAGAGCGCCTGTTTGAGGTAGGCATCGGCAGCAAGATCGGCACTGGTGACCGGAGTGGCATCCTCCTTCAGCTGACGCTCGAACTGACCGCCGTGATAGATGTCGTGAAGTATCCTTCCGGCTTCGCGGGCAATCTCCTTGACCCCCGGCACCCAGGCCAACAACTCCTGCATCTCGTTATCCTCTGTCTGTTAACTGCCCGTCTGCGGGCTACTCTGCCTGCTCCGCCAGCCACTTCTGGGCCAAGAGCAGGGCACTGATGCTGCGCGACTCGGTGAAGTCGGGCCGCGCCAGCAATTCATCGATCCGGTTGAGTGGCCAGGGGATCACCTCCAGCGGTTCGGGTTCATCGCCGATCCGCTGTTCGGGGAAGAGATCCCGCGCCAGTAAAATGTCCATCCGACTGGAGAAGTAACCGGGGGCCAGCGACACCTGCTTGAGCAGGGTCAGGCTGTTGGCGCCAAAGCCCGCCTCCTCCATCAGCTCCCGGTTGCCCGCCTCGAAGGCATCTTCACCAGGGTCGATCAGCCCCTTGGGAAAGCCCAGCTCGTAGGAGTGGGTGCCCGCGGCATACTCGCGCACCAGCAGCAGGGTGTGGGCATCGAACAGCGGCACCACCATGACGGCGCCCCGGTTGCCGCCGCGCATCCGCTCGTAGACCCGTTCTTCGCCGTTGGAGAATTTTAGGTGTAGCGATTCCACCTTGAACAGTCGGCTCTCTGCGACGATATCGGCTTTGAGGATCTCCGGCTTGCTCTTGGGGTGATCCAGTTGGTCGGCTGAGATGTGCTCGGGTTTGCTCTTGTGGGGGTCGCTCATCGGACGCTGGCTGCTCGTTAAAAAATCGTGCTTCAAGAGTAAACGACTCTCACACCGAACACCAC
The DNA here is from genome assembly GCF_041402345.1 of Aeromonas sp. S11(2024). Taxonomy (NCBI): domain Bacteria; kingdom Pseudomonadati; phylum Pseudomonadota; class Gammaproteobacteria; order Aeromonadales; family Aeromonadaceae; genus Aeromonas; species Aeromonas sp. S11(2024). The sequence goes on from NZ_JBGLRC010000031.1 coordinate 28,146, forward strand.
GGGCCAGGGATGGCAAAGGGGGAGGAAAAATCCGTTATACTGCCGCCCCGTTTTCCGAGATCCGCGCTCAAGAGGCCCGATGCCACACTCCTGCTCCACCACCTTGCCTTGGCACCAGATTGATACCGTCTTGCTCGATATGGATGGTACCCTGATCGATCTGCATTTTGACAACCACCTCTGGCAGCAGCTGGTGCCGGTGCGTTACGCCGAGCGGCTCGGGCTGCCACTGGATGAAGCCAAAGCGCAGATCGATGTCCACTATCATGCCGTCAACGGCACCCTCAACTGGTACTGCGTGGATTACTGGAGCGAGACCCTGGGGCTCGACATCCGTGCCCTCAAGCAGGAGCTGCTGGCGAAGATCCAGTGGCGTCCCCACGCCATCCCCTTTCTGGCCGAGCTGCGCGCCGCGGGCAAGCAGCTGGTGCTTTTCACCAATGCCCACCCCGCCAGTCTGTCGGTGAAGGATGCGCAGCTGGGACTAAGCAACCATCTGGATCTGATGGTGAGTACCCACGAGCTGGGCTGGTCGAAGGAGAGCCAGCACTGCTGGCAGGCACTGGCCGAGCGGCTGGCGTTCGATCCGGCCCGTACCCTGTTTGTGGATGACAGCGAGCGGATCCTGCGGGCCGCCGCCGACTATGGCATCGGCTATCAGCTGGCGATCCAGAATCCGGACAGCTGCAAGCCGGAGCAGAGCATTACCGCTTTTCCGGCGATCCGCGACTACGCCGAGCTGCTGCCACTGGCCATCTGAATCTGTTCAAACGGAATCTGTTCAAACGAGAGAGGGCTGCATCGTGCAGCCCTCTCAGTATCTGAAACCCCTGGCGGTGAAAAAATCACAGCTCCCGGAACGGACGCCGTTTCTCTTCCTCTATGACGATCGCCTCCAGATTGGCGACCCGCTCCTGCAACTCTCTGATGATCATATCCTGCTTGCCGAGGCGGTCGGTGATGCGGGCATCCCCCATCTGATAGCGGGCCCGTTTGCCGAGATATCCGAACAATACGCTGATAAATACGATCAGGACTATGCCTGTCCACATGGTCATGTCACGACTCCTTGTCGTCTATAAACGGCGAAAACGCTGATGGGATCCGTTCTGTTTTCTCACAGCCGCCAATTGGTCGCAATGGGGCCCTTTTCGCCTTTGTGATGCAGTTGGCTATTGCTGCCAGAGCGGTCGACCGACCCAGAGCGCCCACAGGGTGAGGTGCAGCAGCACGATAAACCAGAAGACCAGCCGGTAGCTGCGCTTCTGGGTCTTGTGACGCATCCACTGGCGGGCCACCAGTGCGCCCGGCCAGCCGCCGCACAGCTCCAGCAGATGGAGCCTCGATTCGGGAATGCGCCACTCGCCCCGCACCGCTTGCCGCTTGTCCCAGGCGTAGGCGGCTACCGTCAGCAGGCTCATGAAGAGCAACACGGCCAGCGGCCACCACTGCTGCTCGCCGAGGCCGAGCCAGAGGGCGGCGCCCAGTGGCAGCAGCGCCAGCGCCATCACTGGGCCAGCTCCCAGCAGCGCTCCTCGTCCTGCTTGAGGGTGCGGATCACCTTGGCCGGATTTCCCACCGCCACCGAGTCGGCCGGGATGTCGCGGGTGACCACTGCGCCTGCGCCAATGATGGAGCGCGGCCCTATGGTGACGCCGGGGCAGATGATGGCACCGCCGCCAATCCAGCAGTCGTCACCGATCCGCACCGGCTTGTTGTAGGCGGTCCAGTTGCGTCGCTCCAGATAGTTCATGGTGTGGGTGGCGGTGTAGATCTGCACGTTGGGGGCCAGCAGCACATGGCTGCCGATGTGCACTTCGCCCACGTCGAGAATGGTGACGTTGAAGTTGAAGAAGGTCTTCTCGCCGATATGAATGTTGCGGCCGAATTCGCAGGTAAACGGCGTGCTGATCCAGCAGGAGTCGGGGCAGTGGCCAAAGAGCTCGCGGCAGATCTGCTGGCGCAGAGGGCCATCGCCCGCCGATGAACCATTGAGCCGGGCCAGCAGCGCCTGACCGCGGATCCGGTCGTTGGCTATCTCCTCGCTCTGGCTATCCAGTGCCCCGCCTGCCAGTACCTTGTCCCAGTCGCTCGCCATTGCTTCCTCCCCATGCTGCAAGAGCAGGCAGTATACGTGACTGTCAGGGGCGCCGTCAGTCTGTCACTTATTGCAGGTGATCCCCGTCAACCTGCGGGCCAGACGAGGGGCAGGATCAGCAGGGCCGAGACGAAGTAGGGCAGCAGCACCCGCAGCCCCAGACTGCGACCGCCGATGCCAAGGGCCAGCAACCCCTTCACCAGCGAGTTGATCAAACCGGCGAGCAGGATGCCGCGGGCAGCCACCTCCAGCGCCAGCTCCTTGTGGGAGAGCTGGGAGAGCGACAAGGTGATGGCGTCCACGTCGGTGATCCCCGACACCAGCGCCAGAAGGTAGACCCCCGAGTTGCCCACCTTGCTCTGCAACAGGGTGGCCATAAAGCCGATCAGTGCCAGCAGCAGGCCGAACTTGATGGCGGTGGCCAGATCGAGCGGGTTGCTGGTTTCCGGCTGTACCGGGCCGTCGGTCAGCTCTTCGCGCTGACGCCAGAACCAGAAGGCAAAGCCGTAGACAGTGGTGGCCAGCAGCAACAGGGGGGCGACGAGGCGCATCGCCAGCTCGCTGTGAATGAGCAGCACCAGCACCAGCAGCCGCAGCCACATGGTGGCCCCCGCCAGCAGGATGCCGGTAGCCAGCAGTCGCTCCAGCCCGCCCTGCTCCTTGTTGAGGCGGGCAAACTGCAATGTGAGGGCGGTGGAGGAGGCCAATCCCGCCAGTATGCTGGTGAGTACCAGCCCAGCGCGGGTGCCGAGCAGCCGCACCGCGAAGTGGCCACAAAACGAGATGCCGGCGATCACCACCACCATCAGCCAGATCTTGAAGGGGTTGAAGGCATCGAGGGGCCCCATCTCCTCGTTGGGCAGCACCGGCAGCAGCACCAGAGAGATAAGCAGAAAGCGCAGGGTGGCGTGAAACTCGGTCTCGCTGAGAAACAGCATCCCCTGCTGGATCTTGCCCTTGAGCCCCATCAGCAGGGCGGCCAGCACGGCGCAGGCGACCGCTTCGCTCGGGCTCAGCAGCACCGACATCAGGCCCAGCAGGTAGGTGAGCAGCATAGCTACCGAACTGGTGAGGCCGAACTCCCCTTGCCAGCGTTGGGCCAGCCAGACCGAGAGGCCGCAGCCGATCACCACCGCCAGCAGGCCGAGCAGTGGCAGCCAGGGGCCCAGAGTCGGCAGCAGCAAACCGCAGACCCCGCCAAGCAGGCCGATAAGGCCGTAGGTACGCATCCCGGCGATGCGCTGGTTATCCCCCAGCTGGCGCACCTGCCAGCCCCGCTCCAGTCCAATGATAAGGCCGATGGCCAGCGAGACCAGGGCTCCGTTGACGGGTTCGGCATTGATCCACATGGCGGCTTCCTTTTCGCGTCGTTGCTGCCTGATCCCATGATGGCACAGCGAGCAAGGGGGCAGAGGGGCATGGCTCACAGAGTCTGCGTCCGGCTCCCGATGCGAGTGGCCGATATGAGCAATAGAGATGGATCGCGAGCACTGCACAAGAGTCGTACAGGCTATCGGGGAGGCGTTATGGGCTGCTAGCCCGCCATCGACGTCCAGATTTGAACGGGGATAGAAGACAAGAAGGGGAGCCAATGGCTCCCCGTTTTATTGATGGCGTCATGACCCGCTGCGGATCACTTCAGCTCAATCCAGGCTTCTTGCCAGTGGGAGCCGATGCCCGGCTCGAACTGGGTGGCGGTGGTGGCCCACTGCACGCAGTAGCCGCTGTAGGGGAAGGGCTTGCACTGATAGACCTTGCCATTTTTCGGCTGCTGCACCTTGGTGCCGGCGGCATAGGATTTGAGCGAGTTCGGGAAGACGAAGTCGTATTCGCCGCTGCTCTGCTCCTTGAACATCAGGTCCATGGTCTGCTGGATGGTCTCGCCGCCCGCTTTCGGGGTGGCCTTGATCACCAGCTGGTGGTGACCTGCCTTGAGCCCTTCCAGCGCCATGGTAAAGGTGTGGATGCTGTCCTTGATGTCGGCACTGCTTTCACCTTTGGCGACGCCGCCGTGGTCATAGAGGGTGTTGGTGACGGCCAGATCGCCCTGTGCGGTGACGGTGAAATCGAGGGTTGCCTTGCCGTTGTCCAGCACATAGTCGCTGGCCAGACCGCTGACGCTGATACTGTCCACTACCGGCGGCTGCAGCTGTTGCAGGTCAATCTCGACTCGATCCAGTTTGCTGTCTCGATGCAGATAGACGGGGTTCATGCCGTAGATCGGATTGAACTGGCCATCGGCTCCTTGCTGACCTGCACGGATCTGGCTCTGCTCTGCGTTGATCTTGCTGGCGAGGGCATGGGTCCAGTTGTTCTTCTGGCCCTGTTCGGCGGTGGCGATGGTCAACAAGGTCTGCAGCTCGGGGCGCTCGCCGTTGGCATCGAATACCCGGGTCATCGCCTTGTCACCCACTGCGAGATCGATGGAGGGGTAGATGGTGCCTGCCTGGCTCCACTCCAGCGGCGGCTGGCTGCCATCTTTGAACTTGGCGTCGATGATGTTGTAGAAACTGTTGCTGGTGTCGCCCACTTCCCACACGCCGAGGATCAACTGATAACCGGTGCGCTCCGGCAGGACACAGTTGTGGGTCACCTGCTTGGGCGGCTGCACCATGTTGCCGTCGATGACGCAGAAGGGATTAAGGTCAAACGAGGCACGGGTGAGCGGCTGGTTGGGGTTCCAGTCCTGCTTGGTGAGGTAGTAGCGCCAGTTGCGAGTGACGTGGTTGGCGGTGAAGGTCCAGCTGATGGCGAAGGGGCCGGGCTGTACTTCACGCTTGGTCCAGCGGTCGCTGGTCTGGATGTTCAGCTCGCTCCAGCGCGGGCTGCCCGCCGAGGCGATTTGACCATCCTGCGGGCCGGTTTGCGGGAAGCCTGATGGGCCCTCCACGCTCTGGGGCTCCCACTGCACGCCGCCACACTGGCTGTTGCCACCGGTTTTGCACAGGTAGTTGCGACTCTCTGGCTGGTTGATGTAGCCATGAGCCAGGGCGCTACCGCTGGCCAGCAGGGCCAGCACCGTTGCGATGTGATTGAGTTGGATTTTTGCTGCCATACATTCCTCTGTTCGATAGATGTGGGCAGTCAGTTGGCCGGGGAGTTCCCCGATGCACACTTGCGTGTGGCAACCCCGCTATCCTGGACAAAACGTCTGTAGACCGGAGGCTTTGCGTCCCGACCTTTCGGTCAGTTTGCCAAATGACTAGATGGTTAGTGATGGGCCAAATATTCGGCCGTCAGCATTGTGCACTGCATTGATTAATTATTTGAAGTTAAATGTTTAAATGCGCCATTCAATGGCGCGAAAATCATTCTAACTGGCTGTTTTTAAATTGTTCTCTTATCTGTGAATGGCACCGATTAACGTTGAATATGCCGATAAGATGCATGTTGATTGCGAGTTGCTGACGTAAAAAAAACCTGCCAGCTTGGCTGGCAGGTTGGGTGACAAGGCGACACGGATTGACGCCATCAATGACGGGCGCGCTGCTCTCCGGAGGGGGGAGACAGGGGCGCCATCATCGGCGCAGTGGAGGACTCCTTACCCAGTTTGAACACCGCAAGTCGCTCATCCAGGCTGCGGGAGAGACCGGCCAGCAGCTCGCTCTCCTGCGCCAGTTGCGAGGCGGACTGGGACATCTCCAGCGCCGAGTCATTGATGCCGCTGACGTTGCGGTTCATATCCTCGGCCACCATGCTCTGCTGCTCGGCGGCGGTGGCGATCTGGGTCGCCATGTCGCTCACATGCTGGATGTGGTTGACGATCAGGGTGAGATCCTGCCCTGCCTGCTGGGACTGGTTGACGCTGCTCTCCGCCAGTTTGCGGCTGGTATCCATGGCGTTGGCGGCGGTGACAGCCCGTTGCTGCAACTGGGCAATGGTGCTCTGGATCTCCTCGGTGGATTGGCGAGTCCGGCTGGCCAGCTGGCGCACCTCGTCGGCCACCACGGCAAAACCGCGGCCCTGCTCACCGGCACGGGCTGCCTCGATGGCGGCGTTGAGGGCCAGCAGGTTGGTCTGCTCCGAAATGGCGCTGATGACGGCGGTCACTTCGCTGATCTGCATCACTCCCTCTTTGAGCTGGTTGACCTGCTGGGTGGCCTGCTCCACCTCGGTGGCCAGCGCCTTGATGCCGTGCACGCTGGCGTGAACGTCGCGGTTGCCGAGGCCCGCTTCACCGGTCGCTTCCTGGGTATCCCGCGCGGTATTTTCGGCGTGCCCGGCCACATCGGAGATGGTGGCGCTCATCTCGTTCATGGCGGTAGCGAGTTGGGCCAGCTGATCCCGCTGGCTGGTCACCGCCTGATTGGTCTGCTCGGCAGAGGCGGCGATGCGCAAGGCGGCATCTGCCACGTTGCGAGCTCCCTGGCTGGCCTCCAGCAGGGCGTGACGGATGGCATCGAGACTCTGGTTGGTGCAGCGGGCGACCACTCCCAGCTCATCCTTGCCCTGTACCGGGATGCTCACCACCAGATCCCCCTTGGCGACCCGCTGCATGGCGTGGTTGATCTGGCTGAGGGGGGAGACGATGGAGTGGGTGATGCGCCAGCCCAGCAGCCCCATCAGCAGGATCACGATGGCGGTGGCGGTACCCATCTTCATGTACTGGGCCCAGATGGTCTGCTGAATATCTTGCAGCAGCATGCCGGAACCGAGGATCCAGCCCCAGGGCTGATAGCCGGAGACCATGGATAGCTTGTCGGCGGTCTCACCCGACGGGCCGACCCAGACATATTGCAGAGTGCCCTGTCTGCCCCCTTTGGCGATATCCACCATCTGATACCAGAACTGCCCGGCGGTGGCGGCACCTCCTTCACCCATCTTCTGGCCGACCAGTTCGGGACGGATGGGGTGAACCACCATGGTGCGGTTCTCGTCGATGACGAACAGGTAGTTGTTGCCATCAAAGCGGGTGTTGGTCAGCAGCTTGCGCGCCTCCTGCTGGGCCTGCTCTGCTGGCAGGGTGCTGGCCAGAAACTGGATCTGGCTCATGGCCTGCTCCAGTACCGCATTGAGCCGCGCCTCTCGCTCGCTCATCAGATTGCGCTGGAGCGCGTTGGCCGAGATAAGTAGCAGCGAGACAAAACCGACAAACGCCAGTGCGAGCAGCAAAATCAATTTGCGGCTCACGGTAATATCACCGAGCTTGAACATGACTAAACCCTCATTTCCCTGTTGATTTTATGTGGCTCTGTACCGCGGCAGCCAGTTCGTAAGAGTTAACAACTCATTTACTTTCAGTCTCTTGCCGACCTTTCTCAAATGAGCGTTTTAACATCAGTATAGTCAGCAGACAGCACCCCCCACTTTTTGGTAGCGTGTTGATGCGCATCCCTGCGCAATTTTTGCCAAAGAGTGTGAATCATTTGGCATTTCACTAAAAAAAGGAGTGGGCCCCGCTGCGGGTGACCCCATAACAAGAGGGAATTTATGAGTTCCATTGCCAGGAATTACTTCAACCAGCTCAACGCCGACTACCTGCAGGTGCACAGGCGCAAGGAGGATCTCTTCTGGTCCACCTATATGGGCACCAGCGATGATCAGGCCGGTTTCACCACGGCCGAGCAGGCCTACAAGGCCTTTTGTGCCAATCCGGCCCGTCTGCCCGAATTACGGGAGATGCTGGTGCAGGCCGACGAGGATGACCTCAAGCGCGGTCTGCAAGGCTGGATCGCCTTCTTCGAGTGCAATGTGATTGAAGATCCCGCCGCTGCCGCCCTGATGGATGAGCTGGTAGCCGCCGAGGCGGAGCTGTTCGCCCGCCGCAAGGGGCTGAAACTGACCCTGCTGGATGAGCAGGGCCAGCAGGTCGCAGGCAGCCTGCCCGCCGCCAGCACCTCCCTTGCCGCCAGCCCGAGCGAGGCGGTGCGCCAGAGCGCGCTCGCCATGTTCCACACCCTGGAGCGGTGGGTGGTCGGCAACGGTTTTCTCGAGGTGGTGGCGATCCGCAACCGCTTTGCCCGCGCCATGGGCTATCGCGACTACTTCGGCTACAAGGTGCGCAAGAACGAGCAGATGAGCCCGGAGCAGCTGTTCGCCATCCTTGACGACTTTATTGCCCGCACCGATGCCCGCTTGCACCAGAGTCTGGTCGAGCTGAAGGCCGCCAAGGGCGAGGCGGCCCTGCTGCCTCACAACCTGCGTTACAGCGTGAGCGGCGACGTGACCCGCCAGCTCGATCCTTACGTGCCCTTCTCACGGGCGTTGCGGGATTGGGTCGAGAGCTTCCGCCGGCTCGGCATCCAGTATCGTGGTGCGACCCTGACGCTGGATTTGCTGACCCGGGAGGGGAAATACGAGAACGGCTTCTGCCACGGTCCGGTACCGAGCTTCTTCCAGCAGGGGGAGTGGGTGCCGGCGGTGGTCAATTTCACCAGCCTGGCTGATCCGGCGCAGGTGGGCAGCGGCTGGAGTGGCCTCAATACCCTGTTCCATGAGGGAGGCCACGCCGCGCACTTTGCCAATGTCACCGGCAACGCCCCCTGCTTCTCACAGGAGTTTCCGCCCACCTCCATGGCCTATGCCGAGACCCAGTCGATGTTCTGTGACAGCCTGCTGGACGATGCTGACTGGCTCAAACGTTACGCCAGAAATGCGGCAGGAGAGGCTGTTCCCGATGCCCTCATCAAGGAGATGATCGCCGCCCGCCAGCCGTTTCGCGCGTTTAACGAGCGCCAGATCGCGTTGGTGGCCTACTTCGAGCGGGATCTCTACGCCATGGATGAGGCCGAGCGCACCCCCGAGGCTGTGTTGGCGCTGGCCCGCCAGTGGGAGCGCAAGATCCTCGGGGTCGAGAGCCCGCGCCCGCTGCTGGCCATTCCGCATCTTCTTAATCAGGAGTCGGCCTGCGCCTATCACGGCTACCTGCTGGCGCTGATGGCGGTGGAGCAGACCCGCGCCTACTTCCTCAAGCGTGATGGCTACCTCACCGACAACCCGCGCATCGGGCCGGATCTGGCCGTCCACTACTGGGGGCCGGGCAACGGCATGACTCACGATGAGACTTTGCGCAGCCTGACTGGCGAGGGGTTTAGCGCAGTGCCGCTGGCCGAGGCATGCAACCTGAGCGCTGCTGAAGCCTGGCAACAGGCTAAGGCCTGCATGGCCGCCGCCCAGCAGCGCCCCGCGGCGGGTGAGGGAAGCCCGCTCGATGCCCATATCCGGGTGGTACACGGCGCCGAGCTTATCGCCGACAACAGCGAGTCGGAAACCCGCATGCTGGCCGATTTCGAAGCGTGGATTACCCGGCGCTACTTTGCTGGAGATGTCAGAGAGGAGTTGAGCTGCGTGCAGTAAGTGATGTGATGAAGGCCGGCTTGTTATGAATAGGCAATTGGCAGGCGGGGAAACCTTCCTGCCATTCTTTTTGCTCATTGTTTACTACTCATCGATGACCTTTTTTCCACAATTTTCACAGATGGTGTGGCGTTCAAAGCGATCCATGTTGGCCAGAAAGGGGCCGGCGGCCCAGCCGGTAATGAAGTCCTTGATAAACGCTTTGCGCTTTTGCTCTGGTTTCACCTCTTTTCCATAGGATTCGTCGACCAGTACTACGACATGGTTGGTCTCGCGCTGACAGCTGGGGCAGACGCGTTGTTCGGTGGATGAAAGCAAGGGGGACCTCCTTGTCTGGAAGAGTGGGCAGCAGGTTTTCCGCCGCAGATATGTAACGTCCCCATTTGATTCCTTTTTCTGGCAGGTCGTCAATCACAGCGGAGATGGATTGTGCGCCATCTCCTGTGAAGAGGGGCGAGCCAACAAGGGTGATCACGAGGGGCCAGTCGGCCCCTCTTTTGTTTCCGTTTGTCACACATTGCCACACAAGCTTCCCCCTCTGGCAAAGTCTTGTGACCGGACGGATGTGTAATGGTGCCATCAGCAGGGAGATGAGGCCCTGCCGCGATGGAACCGGGGGGCATGTTATGACGAACAAATGGATGTGGTGGCTGTTGCCGCTGCTGGCGGTCGGGGTCTGGTGGCTCGGTTATGCGGGAGATGCCAACGGGGTGTGGCCCTGGCGCCATGAGATGTTGCTGCTGACGGGCCTACTGGGGATGGCCTATATGGCCATTTCGCTGTTGCTGGCGTTGCGCCTGACGCAGCTGGAGGTGTGGTGTGGCGGTCTGGATCGGATGTTGCGATTGCACCGCCAGACGGCCATCGGCGGTACATTGGCGCTCACTGCGCATTGGCTGGTGGTGGAGGCGCCCAAGTGGGCGGTCTCGGCGGGTTGGCTGAGTCGTCCTGCGCGGCGTGGGGCCAGCGGTGCTGGGGCTGGCGCAGGTAATGGCATCTCGCTCCATGCCCTTGGCAATACCCTGGGTGAGTGGAGTTTCTATCTACTGATCGCGTTGGTGGTAGTGAGCTTGCTGGCGCTGGTGAGTTATGGCCGTTTTCGGCTGATCCACCGTCTGGCGCCGCTCATCTATCTGGCGGGGTGGGGGCATGGGCTCTGCCTGCTGCCTCAGGTGGGAGCCATGACGCCTGTTGGGGTATCGATCTGGTTGATCGGCGGGATCGGTGCTATCGGGGCCCTCTACTCCCTGTTGGGACAAGTGGGGGCGCGGGATCGCCATCCAGGCCGGGTCGTTGCGGTGCGCACGCTGGCGGATCAGACCTGCGAGCTGACCATGCAGTTGGGGCGGCCGCTCGCCCATTACCGCCCGGGCCAGTTTGCCTTCTTCGAGTTTGACGCCAAGGAGGGGCCGCACCCCTTTACCCTGGTGCGGGTGTCAGCGGATCGGCGCCAGCTGGTGATCGCGGTGCGGGCGCTCGGGGATCATACCCGTCAGCTGGTGGCAGAGGCGCGCGCCGGGGATGGGGTGGTGGTGACCGGGCCCTATGGCGCCTTTGTCGCCCCGCAAGGGGGAGGTAGAGCCCTCTGGCTGGGGGCCGGGATCGGTATCACACCGTTCGTCGCCTGGCTGGTGGGGTTGGCTGCCCGTGGGGAGCGCAGCGAGGGGATCACCCTGATCCAGTGCGCGCCGGATCTGGCGGGCGCCGTCTACCACCAGCGGTTGGTCGAGCTCTGTCATCGCACCGGCGTGCGCTATCAGCTGCATCTGGACAAGACTGCCGGGCGGCTGGATCTGGCTCGCATCGCGCAGGATGCGCCCGAGCAGGTGTGGTTTTGCGGGCCGGAGGGGATGGCAGATGCCCTGACCCGGCTGTTGCCGGACGGGCATCTGCATCGCGAGCTGTTTCGCTTTCGTTGAGCGCAGTTATTTGGTGCTGGCTGGCAACTGCTTGAGGGCGGCTTGTACCGCCGCCTCCAGCTGCGGGTCGCGTCCAGCCACCATGTCAGCCGGAGTGAGGGGCACCTGCTGGTCCGGGATCAGCTCCTGATTCTCGTAGAAGGTACCGTCCGGTTTGCGCAGCCCCAGGGTCGGAATGCCGTAGGAGAGCCCCGGGATCAGCCGGGAGTCGTGGCTGTAGACCATGGTGCCGGTGCCGGGCACCGGATCGCCGACGATGGGGCCGACCTTGAGGGCACGGTAGTACTCGGGGAAGGCGGAACCTTCCGAGTAGCTGCCAGCGTTGACCAGCACCACCGAAGGCTTGGTCCACTGGCGAGTGGCGGCGTCGGTTTCACCCTTGCCCTGGCGGGGCCAACTGCTGGCCATTCCCTTGGTGCTGCCGCTGCCGGTCAGAAACTCCACCAGGGTATTGGCGAGATAGCCGCCGCTGTTGAAGCGGACATCGACGATCAGCGCCTCGCGATTGCGCTGCCTGCCGAGGGCATCCGCCACCACCGCATCGTAGACCTCGCTATTCATTGCCGGCAGATAGACGTAGCCGACCCGTCCTCCACTCAGGCTGGCCACCAGCTCCCGCCGTTTCTCAATCCAGCGATCCTGTTGCAGCTGGTACTCCTGCTGTTTGTCGATGGCGGTGAGCACCACCTCGTCAGTTTGCTTGTTGCCCGCCTGCTGGAAGGTGAGGGCAAGCCGGGCACCAGCCTGATGGTTGAGGGCCCGATCCAGCTCGGCCAGATTGGCAATCGGGACGCCGTTGATGGCGAGCAGGCGGGCGCCAGGGGCGATATCGCTCTCCTGATCCAGCGGGCCGCCAGAGAGCAGGGCGGTGAGCATCACCCCTTGCTCGCTATCCTGCCAGTAGCCGCCCAGGCTGGCGGTCTCGTCCGCTATGCGCGGGAAAGGCGCGGGGCCGCTGCCCCAGGTGTGGGAGACATTGAGCTCGCCAGCCAGCTCTGCCAACAGGTTGCCAAAGTCCCGCGGGTTGCCGATGCCCGGCAGCAGGCGGCGGTAAGCGGCGACATAGCTATCCCAGTTCACCCCGTTCATATCGTCCAGATAGAACTCGTCCCGGGTGAGCCGGGCGATCTGATCGAAGGCGGCGGTCATGCGTTCCTGCCAGCGGCTGGTGGGTTGCAAGGCGAAGGGGGCGCTGGTGGCCTCGCCGGAGTCGAGGTGGATCCGGGTGATCTCCCCATCTCGCACCAGGGTAGCCAGGGTGCCCTGCTGGTTGAGGCTTGCCAGCGCTGGGCCGGGCTGCTCGCCAAATAGTTCGCTGGTTTTGCCCTTGCGCAGATCCTGGCTGTAGCCCTTGATCTCGCTCTCGCTGTTGACCCCCATCTCTTCCACCAGATAGATCACTTGGTCGCCTATGATGCGGCTGGCGAGCAGGGTGCCGGTGGGTTGCAGCAGCAGCGCTTCCCGATGGTTGAGACGATCGATCTCAAAGCCGTATCCCCCTTTCGGCGGCTCCAGTTCGGCAATCGCATCGGCTCTGGCGGCGCGGCTGCTGTAAATGCCGAGCAGGTTGGTGACGAGGGGCTCGCCATCGGGCCCCAGTGCGCCAAACCGGGTCGATTGCCAGTAGAGAATGGCGCCATCCTGACTCCAGCCCGGTTGTCCATCCTGATAGCCGTTGAGGCTGACATTGACCGGTTTGGCCTTGGGATTGGCCGTGTCGATCACCGCGATCTCCTGCTCTGCCGCATCGGGGCGGAAGGTGAGCGCCAGATGGCGGGAGTCGGGGGCAAAGGCGAGATGCACCTCGTGGCGCGACGGGTTGAAGCTGGCAGGCACCAGCTCCCGCTGCTTGTTGCTCGCCAGATCCAGCAGGTGGATGGCCTGGCCATCCACCACGAAGGCGAGTTGCTTGCCGTCGGGGGAGAGCACCGGACGACTGATCCCCTTGTCGGGAATGGCCAGCAGCAGGCTCTCGGTCAGGGTGCCGGGATCGCTGAACAGCAGATCCGGATCCCCCTTGCGCAGGCGATAGAGGGCGGCGTGCCCCTGCTGCTCCGACAGATAGATGAGGGCGCGCCCCTGCTCGGCGAAGAGGGGGCTGGATTGCTCGCTCGGATCGCGGGTCAGCTGGCGCACCCGCTCCCGCTCGGGGTCGACGGCAAACAGGTTGCCCTCGCTCACCAGGATCAGCTCGTTCGCCTCTTCGCTGACCAGCGCTTCGTCTGCCAGGGTCAGGGTCTCGCTCGCCTCATCCGGCGTGCTCGCCACTTGCGGGGTGAGGGTCAGCTTGCGTGGCTCGCTGCTATCGGCATCGAGGCGATAGAGCTCGCCCAGCCATGACCAGACCAGATCGCCATTGCGAGAGGCGCTGAGCCCCCGCACCGGATGGCCCTGATAGTGGGTCAGCTGTTGCTCCTTGCCGCTGGCGAGATCCCGGCGCCAGACGTTGAAATCGCCGCTGCGCTCGCTCAGGTAAAAGAGGGTATCTCCCTTGTCGCTCCAGACCGGATCGGTGGCCGCCACCCGATCTTCGGTCAGCTGCTTGTGCTGCTTGCCATCAAACAGCCAAAGACGGGGTACCGCGAACGAGTGCTGATGCTTGCGAAAGGGTTGATCCGCCGCGGGCATCTGGTAGACGAGCTGCTCCCCGTGGGGGCGGGCGAGAGTTGCAGGCAGCGGCAGATCGGCCTGCAAGGTGCCGCCGGTGATCGGGGTCCAGTAGAGCTCGCCCCATTGGTAGCCTTCCGCGACAAAATGGTCGGCATCGGGCGCACCCAGGCGCTGGCTGCTCAGCAGCAGTCGTTTGCCATCGGCGCTGAAGGCTTGCGGCAGATCGGTGCGCGAATCGCGGGTGAGGCGCACCATCTCGCCGCCGCTGGCGGGTACCACGAACACATCTTCGTTGCCGTAGAGATTGGCGGCAAAGGCGAGCTGTTTGCCATCCGGCGACCAGATTGGCCGCTGGCTCAGGTAGTCGCTGCCGGTGAGCGCCGTGGCGGGGCCACCCTCGGCACTGGCGACAAAAATGCGCCCCTGCCAGGTGAAGGCAAGCTGCTTGCCATCGGGGGATAGGGCGGGCTCGCGCAGCCAGAGTGCATCGGCGGCGACACTGGCGGGCAGCCAGAGCAGGAGTGGCGAGAACAGCAGGGTGGCGAGGCGGCACGAAGAGCGCATGGCATGATCCTGTCGGGGAGTGGAGTGTTATCTTCGCCGATCATTGCCCCGGGTGCCAGCGCGATAATTTTTTGTATCTTGTTGTTTTAACTGTTAATTACCAATGCAAAATGACAGCGTTCAAGGAAGATGGCCTTGCTGCGGCAAGATATGTTTTGCCGGGCATATTGAGTATTGATGGCGATCCAATATCATGGCGCTCGCTCGCCGCTCGGCGGGCATCGTTCAGATGATCTGGTAACAAGAAAAGCCCGCACCAGAGGCTTGTCGAGGGATGGAATGAGAGCCGTATTACTGTGTTTGTTGGGGCTTTGGCCCGCATTGAGTTTTGCCTTTACCGAAAAAGCCGATTTGGTGGTGGTCAAGAAGTCGACCTATAGCCTGACCCTGATGAAGGATGGCAAAGAACTGAAGCGCTACTGGATTGCTCTGGGCCCGGCACCCAAGGGGCACAAGCAGCAGGAAGGGGATCAGCGTACGCCGGAAGGACGCTACACCCTCGACTACAAGAAGACCAATTCCGGCTACTACAAAGCCATCCATATCAACTATCCGAACCTGGATGACATCAAGCGCGCCAATGAGCTGGGTGTTCGTCCGGGTGGCATGATCATGATCCACGGCCAGCGCAACAGCATTGGCAACCGCAGGGTTCAGCCCTCCAACTGGACCAACGGCTGCATCGCCATGCTCAACCACGAGCTGGATGAGGTGTGGGACGCTATTGACCCGGGTACGCCCATCGTCATCGAGCCCTGATCCGCACAACGGGGGCCTTGTCGGCAGGCAAGGCCCCCGTTCTGTTTGGGGTGTGATCCTCTCTCGCGGATGTCTTTTTGAGACATTCGTATTGTTGTGAATGTCACTTCAAAAAAAGCCTGCAAATGGTGAGGATATGGGCTCTATCCGTGAAGGAGTGTCCCATGTCTTTGATCGAAACCTGTCAGCGCATCGTGCGCGATCCCCATCTCTCCGCCGCCCAGAAGAGCCACGCGCTGGCGCTGGCCGCCGAGAATGCGTTGCCCTACCCCGACCTGCCTGCCGCAGTCGCCGAGGCGATGGCGCAGGGATTTATCTGCGACATGTTCGAAGGGCACGCCCCCTACAAGCCACGTTATGTGCTGCCGGACTATGAAAAATTCCTGACTCAGGGCTCTGCCTGGCTGGAGCTGGCACCACCACAGGATTTCGACGAAGCGCTCAACGCCCTGCGCATCCTCTATCACCATGTCCCCTCCGTTACCGGCATGCCGGTCTGGCTGGGGCGGCTCGACTATCTGCTGTTGCCGTTTGTAGGCGAACTGGATGACGAGACCCTCTATCGCAAGCTGAAGGGGTTCTGGGTCTATCTGGACAGGGTGCTGCCGGACGCCTTCATGCACGTCAACATCGGGCCGGATGACAACCGTATCTGCCGCCTGATCCTGCGCATCGACAACGAGCTCAAGCAGGTGGCGCCGAACCTCACCTTCTTCCACGATCCGGAGCAGACCCCGGATGATCTGCTGTTGCAGGCGGTGAAGAATATCGCCGAGTGCAGCAAGCCGCACATCGCCAACTACCCGATCCATCGCGATACCTTTGACCAGCATGGTTTTGGCATCGTCAGCTGCTACAACGCCCTGCCGCAGGCGGGTGGCGCCAATACCCTGGTGCGCATCTCCCTCAAGCGGGTCGCCGAGCAGTGTCAGGGGATCGATGACTTCCTCGGTTGCCTGCTGCCCCACTACTGCCGTTTGGCTTCTCAGCTGATCGAAGCGCGGGCCGCATTCCTCCACAATGAGTCCGGCTTCTTCGACAGCTTCCTGGTGAAAGAGGGGCTGCTGGATGAGGATCGTTTCGTTCCCATGTTTGGCATCTACGGCATGGCGGAAGCGGTCAATATCCTGATGGATAAAGAGAATCTGCCGGATCGCTACGGCCATGGCGAGGAGGCGAACCAGCTTGGCTATCGCATCTCGGCCCAGCTTTCCGCCTATGTGACCACGACCCCGCAGACTCATGCCTGGGGTGGCCGCGCTTTGTTGCATTCGCAAGGTGGCCTCAGCATCGATGTGGCTGTCACCCCCGGGGTGCGCATTCCCTACGGGCATGAGCCGGATCCGACCAGCCATGTGCTGGCGCTGGCGCCGCACCACACTTATTACCATTCGGGGATCAGCGAGATCCTGACGCTGGATCCCACCATCCGTCAGAACCCGCAGGCACTGCTGCAGCTCTGCAAAGGGGCGCTCGCCATCGGTATGCGCGAGTTCACCGCCAACGTGGCCGACAGCGATCTGGTGCGGGTGACCGGCTACATGATCCGCAAGAGCGACGTGGCCCGCTTTGCAGAAGAAGGCTCGCGGTTGCAGACCACCTGTCTCGGTGCGGAGGCGAGTGAAGTGACCGCCATTCGTCAGCGGGCACCGCGGGTGGTCGCCCACGAATCGACTATCGGCGAGTATTGAGTTCGCACCGATGGCTGATGTTTTGCCAACACGCAGCGCCCTGGTAAGCAGGGTGCTGCCCTTTTCCTGTGTCGACGGGCCGGGCAATCGGCTGGTGCTGTTTCTGCAGGGCTGCAACTTCCGCTGCCCCGGCTGCCATAACCCCCACACCATAGGGCTGTGTGACGATTGCGGCGACTGCCTTGCGGTCTGCCCGAGCGGTGCCCTCACCTTCAATCAGGGCAAGGTGCAATGGCAGGCAACGCTCTGCACCGATTGCGACGCCTGTCTGGATGTCTGCCCGCGCAGTGCCAATCCCAAGACCACAACCATGACGGTGGACGACGTGCTGGCCCTGCTGCGCCGCTACGGCCCACTGCTGAGCGGCATTACCGTCTCCGGTGGTGAGGCGACCACCCAGCTCCCCTTTGTGGTTGCGCTGTTTGCTGCCATCAAGGGCGCACCGGATCTGACCCATCTCAGCTGTCTGCTCGACAGCAACGGCTCGCTGGCCGAAACCGGCTGGCAGCGGCTGCTGCCGGTGCTCGACGGCGCCATGCTCGATCTCAAGGGATGGCGTGACTCGGTGCATCACTCCCTGACCGGCTATGGTCGCGAGCGGGTGCTGGCATCGCTGCAACTGCTGGCACGCCACGGCAAGCTGACCGAACTGCGGCTGCTCCATGTGCCGGACAAGAGCGATTTTCTGGATGCGAGTGGTGAGCTGGACGTGGATCTCGCCGCCTTCTTGCAGCGGCTGGGGCCTGTGCCCATTCGCCTCAACGGCTTTCGCCACCACGGGGTACGAGGGGAGGCTGCGCAATGGCCAGAGGCTAGCCAAACCGAGCTGGAACAGCTGGCCAACCGCTTGCGCGCAGCGGGATTGGGGCCGGTCTCACTGCCTGCCTTGATGGGCTGAGTGGCCGCGTCATCCGGTGACCGTCATGGCGTGAGGTGCGGCATGGAAAGGCCGCAACTGTGATTTCTGTCTATTGGAGGGGGCGAGAACGGCGGCTAGAATAATGGCCATCTTCTTACCCCTCAATGACAGATAATCATGAGTGAAAGCAAGGCGTTATATCGGGTTCAGTTTATTTGCCACAGCGAGCGCTACGAAGTGTATGTGCGCGAAGTCAATCAGGGCCAACTGTTCGGTTTTATCGAGATTGCCGACTTTGTCTGGGACAACCACACGGCGCTTATCGTCGATCCCAGTCACGAGAAGCTCAAGAGCGAATTTGCCGATGTGCGCCAGACCCTTATTCCCATGCATCAGGTGCTGCGCATCGATCAGGTGAAAAAGCAGGGGGCTGCCCGCATCACGGATCTGGGCAGCAACGTCGCCTCCTTCCCCAGCCCCATCTATACCAAACGTCCCTAGTCCCTGCTTGCCGTTGATGTTTCACCGCGGTGAAACATCAATCTCTTCTCCTTGTCGTCCGGCTCAGGGCTCAATCAATTCGCGACCCAGTTGCAGGATCCGCTGGCGGAACCAGTGACGGGCCGAGCCATCACCGGCCGGGCCATACCAGACCAGACTGTGACTCACCTTGCCGTAATCGAACGGTGCCGGACGCATCATCAGATCCGGCTGACTGGCCATGCAGGCCGCCCAGCCACCGATGGCGGTGAGGATCAGGTCAGTCTGGGGCAGCAGGGCCGCCGCGCTGGCAAAATCGGGCAGGGTGGCGCCAATCTGACGACGCACCTGCTGCTGGGCCAGGCTCTGCTCGAAGAAGGGGTTAGCCAGCTCCTGATCCCGGATGGCGATATGGCGCCAGCTCAGGTAGGCATCGAGATCCCAGGGCTTGGCCAGCGCGGGGTGGTCTTTGCGCAGCAGGCAGACCAGTTTCTCTTCCCGCAGGGTCTCCCATACCAGCCCGGGCTGGCGCGGCAACGGCTGGCTCTGGTCATGGGGCAGGATCACGAAGTCGAGTTTGCCCGTTGCCAGCGCCTCCAACCCCTGCTCATCTTTGTTCCAGATCTCCGGCACCATGCCCGGCACCTCTTTCATCAGCTGACCCAGAATGGGGCCCACCGGCCAGGTCATCACGCTCTCGCGCAATCCCAGCCGCAATGTGCCCTGCCACTGCTGCGGGTTGAAGGCGTTCTGGCGAGTGAGGCCGTTCAGCTCCCCCAACAGCCGGTGCAGGGTGGGCGCCAGTCGCTCGGCCATGGGGGTGAGCAGCAGCTGGTTGCCCTGGCGGTAGAGCAGTTGATCCCCCAGCAGATCCCGCAGCTGGTTGAGGGTTTTGCTGACGGTGGAAGGCGTGGTGCAGAGCCGCTCGGCGGTGCGGGTGACGCTCTGGTTGTCGAGCAGCAGGTGCAGGGTGACCAGATGGCGACCTCCCAGCCGAGAGAGAGCGATCAGATCCATAGTGGCTCCTGAAATTGATGAAGATAAACAGGCTTGGAATCAGGGAGATTCAGCGTGACCTGCTGGCATTCTCTCACAGCAGGGGGAGGGTGAGCAGACCCATCAAGAGGTGACTGCGAACGCAACAGACAAACAGCCCCGCCAAAGCGGGGCTGATGCGGATTAGCCTTTGAGCACCGCCGCCATGGCATCAGCCACATAGTCGACGTTGCGGCTGTTGAGGCCCGCCACGCACATGCGGCCAGAGCGCACCAGATAGACGGCGAACTCTTCGCGCAGTCTGTCAACCTGCTCCGGGGTGAAGCCGGTGTAGCTGAACATACCGCGCTGGTTGATGAAGTAACTGAAATCGCGGCCCGGCACCTTGGCGCTCAGCACTTCGAACAGCTTCTGGCGCATGGCCTTGATGCGGGTGCGCATCTCGGTCACTTCATCGACCCACATGGCGTGCAGCTCGGGCTGGCTCATCACCGCCGCGGTGATCTGGCCGCCGTGGGTGGGAGGGCTTGAGTAGTTGCGACGCACGGTGGCCTTCATCTGGCCCAGTACCCGGCTCGCCTCTTCGGCATCCTTGCAGATGACCGACAGGCCGCCGCAGCGCTCGCCGTAGAAGGAGAGGTTCTTGGAAAACGAGTTGCTGACGAAGAAGCTGACGCCGGCGGCCACCATGGCGCGAATGGCGTAGGCATCCTCTTCCAGCCCGTCACCGAAGCCCTGATAGGCGATGTCCATAAAGGGGATCAGGTTCTTCTCGACCACCAGCGCGATCACCCGATCCCACTGGGCGCGGGAGAGATCCACCCCGGTCGGGTTGTGGCAGCAGGGGTGCAGCAGCACGATGCTCTTGGCCGGCAGAGTGCTCAGGCAGTCGATCATGGCATCGAACTGCACGCCGCCAGTGGCCGCATCGTAGTAGGGGTAGTCATGCACCTTAATGCCGGCCCCCTCGAACATCGCCTTGTGGTTGTCCCAAGTCGGGTTGCTGACCCACACCTCGGAGGTCGGGAAGTAGCGCTTGAGCAGATCGGCCCCGATCTTCAGCGCGCCGGAGCCGCCGATGGTCTGGATGGTGGCGATACGTCCCGCCTTGACCGCTTCATGGTCGGCACCAAACAGCAGGTGTTGCACTGCGGTGCGGTAGTTGGCGGCGCCTTCCATCGGCTGGTAGGGGCGCGGGGCCGGGGCGGCGGCGCGCTGGGCTTCGGCCTGCTGCACCGACGGCAGCAGCGGAATACGCCCCTGCTCGTCGTAATAGAGGCCGATCCCCAGGTTCACCTTCTGCTCGCGGGTGTCTTTGTGGAAGGTCTCGACTAGCGTCAGGATGGGGTCGCCAGCATAGGCATCGACGTGTTCAAACATGGGGGATCCTTGAAATTGACTGTCCAGTAAAACCGGCGGTCAGCCGGGCTGGACATCATGGCGCAAAGCTGGCGGTGGCTCAAGCCCGACGCTGGTCGAGCCTGAAGGGATGGTGCCGCCATCCTGCTTACTTCAAATAGGATCGCAGGACGCTGACTACCTGATCCAGATCCTCCAATCGCTCGGAAGGGGTGGCATCGGGGGCGCCGAGATGCTCGCGCATATGTCCTTCCAGCACCTCCAGCATCAGGCCGTTGACGGCGCCGCGGATGGCGGCAATCTGCTGCAAAATGGCGCTGCAGTCGCTCTCCTGCTCCAGCGCGCTCTCCAGCGCACCAGCCTGTCCCTTGATGCGGCGCACCCGTGCCAGCAGCTTCTTTTTGTCGTGAATGGTGTGGGACATGACGGATCCTCTCGATCAATAAAACTATACTGGGGTATAGTATATTGCATCATCGCTCTCAGGAGAAATCCATGTCATTCCTCGCTCAATCCCACTGCCATCAACCCGTCATCCATGAGGGCAATCCGCTGGCCGAACAGAAGACCCGCTGGGCCGTATTGTTGACCGTCATCATGATGGTGGCGGAGATTGGCGGCGGCTGGTTCTACAACTCCATGGCGCTGCTGGCCGATGGCTGGCACATGAGCTCCCACGCGCTGGCGCTCGGCCTCTCGGTGCTGGCCTACCGCGCCGCCCGCCACTTCGCCCGCGACCACAGATTCAGCTTCGGCACCTGGAAGATCGAGGTGCTGGGTGGCTTCACCAGCGCCCTGTTACTGGTGGGAGTGGCCGGGTTGATGCTGTTCGAGTCGGTGTTCCGGCTGCTCGATCCCAGCCCGATCCACTATCAACAGGCGATCGCTATCGCGCTGGTGGGGCTGCTGGTAAACCTCGCCTGTGCCTGGCTGCTCAAGGATGATCACGGCCACCATCACCACGGCCATGGGCATGACCACCATCATGAACATCACGACCACGCTCATCATCATGACCATGACGATCACCACGGCCATCAGGATCTCAACCTGCGCGCCGCCTATATCCACGTGCTGGCGGATGCGGCCACTTCCGTGCTGGCGATTCTGGCGCTGGTAGGGGGCATGCTTTGGGGGGCCGACTGGCTCGATCCGCTGATGGGCATAGTGGGTGCCGGACTGGTCGCGGTGTGGGCATGGGGGCTGCTGCGCGACTCCGGCCGGGTGCTGCTGGATGCCGAGATGGATACCCCACTGGTGGCAGAGATCCGCGAGGTCATTGCCGAGCTGCCGGGCACTGATATTCGCGATCTGCATGTCTGGCGGGTAGGGCAGCAGCAGTATGCCTGCGTGCTCTCTTTGCTGATGGTCAATCCGCTACCGGCGCAGCAGATCCGCGAACGGTTGGCGATCCATGAAGAGCTGGTGCATGTGACCATCGAGATCGCCAGCGAATAAGTAATGATCGGGCTCATGTTGAGCACAAACATTAGTGAGAAATTTATGTTGGTAAAAATCACCACGTGGTTGGCTATTTTCACCAACAAACGCTTCTTGAATTTCCTCGGTAAATTTCCATCTATATGTAAAATAACAATAATTTTTCTTGGTACGGCTCTTGTAATGCAATGGGAAGAGATAGCCATCCCATCAACAAGGAGCAAGACCATGAGCGTATTCAGCCGCCTGACCGACGTAATCAATGCCAACCTGCACAGCCTGCTCGACAAGAGTGAAGAGCCGGAGAAGATGCTGCGCCTGATGATCGAAGAGATGGAGCAGGTGCGGGTCGAGATGCGTACCCAGGCCGCCCGCGTGATTGCCGAACAGAAGCAGCTGGAGCGTCACCAGCAGGCGTTGCAGGCGCAGATCCTGGAGTGGTCGGCCAAGGCTGAGCTCGCCATCCAGAAGGGACGTGAGGATCTGGCCCGCGCCGCCCTCACCGAGAAGCTGGCGGAGGTCAAAAAATGTGAACAGCTGGAGCAGGACAAGGCCCGGGTGGCCGAGGTGCTGGCCCAGCTCACCGCAGATAGCGAACGGCTGGCTGTCAAGCTGACCGAGGCGCGCGAGAAGCAGAAACTGTTGACCTTGCGCGAGCAGACCGCCCACAGCCGCATTCGTGCCCGCGCTCAGGTGGACAACCAGCGTATGCATGAGCTGATGGCGCGCTTTGACGGTTTTCAGGGCCGGGTCGATCAACTGGAGGCCCAGCTGGAGGCGGCCACTCTGGGGCAGAATCCCTCGCTGGAGGCCCAGTTCCGCGAGCTGGAGCTCAATGACGAGATCGAGCGCGAGCTGGCTCGCCTCAAAGGCCAGAAGGCGGAGGTGTAATCATGAGCCCCTGGCCCAAGGATCTGGTGCATCGCAAGCTGGCCGGGGTCTGCGCCGGTATTGCCAGGCGGTTGGGGGTCTCCAGAGTCACGGTGCGGGTGGTGGCACTGCTCGCCCTGATCCTGATGCCGCCGCTGGCACTGGCCGCCTATCTGCTGGCGGTGCTGGTGATGCCGCCCCGTTATGAATTGAAGCGCTGGCTGGATTGACCGAAGGGTTGATCAGCCGGCAGACAAGGTACTGATAAGGAGCAAGTTATGCTGGAATTTTTCATCTTGCTGGTGGTGCTGCTGGTCATGGCACTGACCGGTTTTACCCTGGTAGCCATGTTGCTGGTGAGCGGCCTGTTCGTGCTGCTTGGGGCGCTGGGCGGCATGCTTGCTCTGATCATCAAGCTGGCCCCCTGGTTGCTGCTGGTGCTGGCGGTTTGCTGGCTGATCAGCAACCGCAGCAAGCGTTCCAATACCTACCTCTAACCCGCCTGAGGTTGTGCAAGACGTTGTGTGATGCTCCCTGATTTCCCCTTTCCTGCCACTCATCGAGTGGCCTTTTTTTGCCTGTTGTCCCGTCCTGAATATGGTTTACACCTTTCCTCCCAATAAATGGAGAACCCGATGGGACAAGGTGTGAAACGGACACAGCGCGATTACTCGTTGACTTTTAAACTGTCACTGGTCGAGCAGATTGAAAAAGGCGAGCTCACCTACAAACAGGCTCAGGTGCGTTATGGCATTCAGGGCCGCTCCACCGTTCTGGTATGGTTGC
>NZ_JBGLRC010000032.1:0-49370 GCF_041402345.1 Aeromonas sp. S11(2024)
CAGACCCCTTACAGCATGTTCAAAAAGGGTCTGAAATTGATACCGAAGGAAGTGCGCTCTAAAGTAGCGTAAACAAGACACCGGTTTGAGGCCGGTGTCAGGTGATAACTAGATCTGTACATCATAACGGCTGCTACAGGCTACAAGTAGCAAACAGAGTGATATTACTAGAATTTCTCCCACTCTATTATGCATAACATTATCCTTGTTAAATAAAGCATCTAACATGAAAATTATTTATCTATACTTTCATGTATGAAATCACTCAATGTTTTATCAATATTCCTACAAAAAACCTGATACTCA
The DNA here is from genome assembly GCF_041402345.1 of Aeromonas sp. S11(2024). Classification (NCBI taxonomy): domain Bacteria; kingdom Pseudomonadati; phylum Pseudomonadota; class Gammaproteobacteria; order Aeromonadales; family Aeromonadaceae; genus Aeromonas; species Aeromonas sp. S11(2024). The sequence goes on from NZ_JBGLRC010000032.1 coordinate 307, forward strand.
TCATAAACACAACCAGATAGCGGAAGCTCTGGATTTGTTTTATTATCTATGTGATGTCTGATATGCCAACGAGCCATGCAAATGTTCGTATAAATCGTTCTATATCTATCCATCCAGATATTAAGCTTGCTTCGATCTATTCCCCCGTTACTAAAAACCTCATCTCTAAAAACTCTAGTTTCACCAACCAAATATGACAACTCATTATTAATATCATCCAAATACCCATGAATGATTTGATATGATACTCGTTGGGAGCGATTAAGATGGATGGCGACATCAACAAAAAAACCATTAAAAACACAAGCTCTCATCTTGCTTGGAAATGCACCACTAAACTCTTTATTACAGATATGCTTTATACTTCCCTCTAGAGTTAATTGTGCATTCTCTAACTGAGCATCAATATCAGAAAGCTCAAGAAACATATTCTTTTTAATTTTATTTCTATTGATGCGAGCCTGTATAAATGCATAGAACTGAGCGGACAGAAAGCCGACTAGGGCTGTGACAATTGGCAGAACAACATCTTTGTCTATCACCATAATAGCCCTCTTCAATTTTTTGAAAACGGGAGGCCTGCCTCCCGTTTTCATACGTTACCTATCAGGCAATCAGCTTATCATCGCTAAAGCCGAAGCCGCGCAGGCCTACCACATGCACATGCTCGTGCTTGCCCTGTACCTTGCGGATGAGCTTGTAGGTGGTGCCCTTCTCGGGGCTGATGTTCTCGGGCGCCGCGATAAGCAGCTGCATATCCTGCCGCTCGCACAGCTCGAACAGGGTGGCGATGGATTTGCCATCCAGACGGGCCGCTTCGTCGAGGAACAGCAAGCGGCACGGGGCGATATCCTTGCCGCGCAGACGGCGGGACTCCTCCTCCCAGCTGATCAGCACCATCAAGAGGATGGCCTGGCCGGTACCGATCGCCTCGCCGGTGGAGAGCGCACCGCTCTCGGCCCGCAGCCAGCCATCGGCGCCGCGCTGCACCTCGATCTCCAGCTCCAGATAGTTGCGATAGTCGAGCAGCACGTCGCCCATCACCTGATAGCTGCGATCGCCCTGCTCGATCTGCGGGTTCAGGCGCTGGAACAGCTTGGCCATCGCCTCGGAGAAGCTGAGCTCCTTGTCGGCGAACAGATCGTTGTGCATGGCGGTTTGATCGGCCAGCGCCGTCAGCAGACGGGTGTGGGCCTCGCGGATATTGACGTTGAGGCGCACCCCGCGCACCAGACCGAAGGCGATGTTCTGCAAGCCCTGGTTGAGCACCCGGATGCGGTTCTGCTCGCGGCGGATGATGTTGGTGATCTTGGCCGCCACCTCGTGGGAGGAGAGCGACAGGTGGGTTTCCCGCTGCTTGAGCTCGTCAGCCAGACGGGCCAGCTCGATCTCCATCTCCTCGATCGCCTCAACCGGATCATCGGAGCGGATAATGTCGTTGCGGATGCGATCTTTAAGGTAACGGTAGACCTGCACGTAGAAGGCCACTTTCTGCTCGGTGCTGCGATTGCCCTCGGAGAGACGCAGCGCATCGCGAAGAGCTTCGTCGTGGGCCACCGCCACCCGCAGGGCGCCGAGGGCCTTGTCCGACATGGAACGCAGCTCGTCGCTGTCGAGGTACGCCAGCTCGCGCTTGTTGAGGCGCTTCTCGACGTCGGTCTCCCGCGCCAGTCGCACCACCCGCGACCAGCTCGCCTTGTGACCCACCAGGGATTTACGGGCGCTGTAGTAATCCTTGCCTTCCAGCTTGAGACGGCCGCCAAGGGATTCGATCTCGCGCTTGGTGACCTGCAACTGGGCCTCGGCGCTGGTGCGACGGGAACGGGTGCGGATCAGCAGCTCTTCAATCTCTTTCTTGTGGGCGCGCGCCTTCTCTTCCATGTCATCAGAGAGGGTCAGGCCCATGGCCGCCAGCTCCTGCTCGAACTCGGTCAGGGTCTGGCGCTTGGCTTCGACGCTGGAGTTAAGCGCGGTGCGAAGCTGCAACGCCTCGGTGTGACGCTGGGCAATCAGCTTGTGCTGCTCACCAGCGGTGCGGGCCGCAAGCTCAGCCGCTTTCAGCTTCTCTTTGAGTCGCTCGCTCATCTCGGAGGCCTTGCCCAGCAGGTCTTGCGCATCCTGATAGGCAAAGTGCGGCAGGCGGGCAACCAGCTGATCGAGGGCGTAGCAACGGCGCTTCTGCTCGGCCAGCAGATCGCTCACCTCATCGTAAGCAGCCTGTAGCGCCGCAAGATCCTGCGGATCCTGACGCAGCACCTGCACCATGGTTTCCAGTTTTTCCAGCGACTTGCCGTGCTTGGCGATAAAGGCTTCGGCTGTTTTAAGGGCCTCAACGTCGGCATGAGCCGCCTCGAGGCGGGCCGCCAGATCAGTCTCGGCAAACAGGTGGGCAAAGGGCAGCATCCCCTGCACCAGCTGGATATGGCGAGTCAGCTGGGCGGCGGCCGCTTTGGCATCACTCAGCTGCTTGTCGCACTCGCCGATGGCACCTTGCAGCGCGCGCAGTTCGGCCTGTTTGGCCTGCACTTCGGCTTCCGGGTCGGGGCGGAAGGCGATATCCAGATGCTGACCGATAAAGTCGCGGAAGTGACCGTAGAGACGGTGATACTTCTGCTGCTCGAAGGCGGCCTTGGCGTAGCCCTCGATGAGACCTTCGCGCTCAAGGTCGAGCTGCTCGATCCGTTTTTCCCGGGCGGCGCGACCAAACAGCGGCAGCTCGGGGTAGCGGGAGAAGCGCACCTGACGCTTGCTGGTGCGCACCAGCACGGCATCCCCCAGCTCGTCCGCTTCCACCAGATCCTCGTCAAAGGAGTCGGGGTTGCCCTGAATCAGGTAGATATCTTCCGGGCAATCTTCCAGCTTTTTCAGCCGCTCGATGGCGCCTTCGAGGTCGAGCACCACCAGGGCGCTGCGAGCCGGGCCGTAAAGCGCGGAGTAGTAAGGGGCATCGTCGATGGAGATATCGTCATAGACGTCGGAGAGCAGCACGCCCCCCACCTGCTCGGCGATGCGGGCAAGACGGGGATCCGCCTCGCCAGCACCCAACTGCAGGTTGCGAATTTGCAGCTCCAGCGCCTGTTTCTGCGCCGCGATGCGATTGCTCTCCTGCTCGAACTCGCGCTCCTTGTCGAGCACAGTCTGCATACCGGCCGAAAGCTCTTCGGCGGTGGCAAGCGGCAGGCCGCTCTGCTCGCGCAGCTGCTCGAGCTTTTCAAAGGATTTGAGCCAGCGTGGCGCAAGCTTGGTGAGCTCCGCAATATCGCGGCCGAGCTGGGTACCCTGATGCTCGAGGCTGGCGCGGCGCTGGTTCACCTCCGCCTGCTGCTCGGAGAGCTCCTCCTGACGGGTGCGCTGGGCTTCGAGGAAGATCTCCAGCTCATCGCTGCTGGCAATCAGCTGGCCAGAGGCCTGCTGCAGCTCGTCACGCAGCTTGAAGAGGCTCTTCTGGCTTTCGCTCTCTTTCTCGAGGCGAGCCAGCGCTGCGCGCAACCCCTGCCCCTGGGCAATGCGAGCCTTGTCTTCGATGTGACGCTTGAGCAGCGCCTGCGCGGTGGGCCAGGCGGCCTCGCGCACTGTTTCGGGGGCGATGCTCAAAAGCAGCGCCAACGCCGCTTCATGCTCGGCCACCGCCGCCTTCGCCAGCGCCAATTGCTGCTCGGCCCCCAGCACCCGGCTGGTGAGACTCTGCTCGGCTGCGCGGAACTGGTGCAGGGTGTCGCTCGCCTGCTCGGCGGTCAGCCCCGGCAGCTCGCACTGCTCGCGGGCAGCATCGAGGGCCTGCACCGCCTGACGGTACTGGATGGCGCGGGTCTGCTGAATATCGAGCGCCTGCTGATAATCGGCCAGCTGGGTCTTGAGGCTGTCGACTTCTGCCTGCGCCAACTCCTTGCGCTCTTCCACTTCCAGCAGCTGGCCGTGGATCTCTTCCACCACCGCTTGCTGCTGCTCGAGTTTGTCAGAGAGATCCGCCAGATCGGCGCGGTACATCTCGATCTTCTTCTGCAAGCTGACAGCCGCCATCACCTTGGCCAGATGCTCGGAGGCAGACTCCAGCTCGTCGGTCAGCAATTTTTCGCGGTTGGTGAGCTGCTCCACTTCATCGGCCAGATAGATAGCGCGCTGTTTCTCTTCGGCCAGAATGCGGCGCTTGTCGGCCAGCTCCTGGCGCGCCTTGAGGGCCAGCTCGGAGAGGCGGCTCTTCTCGGCGGCATTACGCACATAGTCCGCTGCCACATAGTGGGTGGTCTCGGTGATCAGGTTCTTGAACAGATCCCGCTGACCTTGCGTCTCCTTGATCGCTTCCAGCGTGCGGCGGTTTTCATAGATGGCCGCCTCCATGTCTGCAAACGCCTTGCGCACCCCGGAGTTCTCCGGCAGCAGGTATTCACGCAGGGAACGGCTGATGGACGAGGAGATGCCGCCGTAGAGGGATGCCTCGATCAGGCGATAGAACTTGCCGCGATCTTTTTGATCACGCAGCTTCTTCGGGGTGATGCCGAACTCGAACATGAAGTTGTGATAGTCGGTCACCGTATTGAATTTGGCGACTTTCAGCGCCCCCAGCTCGGCGGCCGCACCTTTCAGATCGGTAAAGGCGCGTACCCGCCCCTTGCCGCCATCGAGCTTCTCCAGCAGCAGATCGGTCGGTGCCAGATTTTCCGGCACATCCACCAGCGCAAACGGAGTGATGTTGACCTTGTTGTCGCGGTTGGCCACCTGCTCGAGGTGCACGCCGACCCAGATCCGCTGTTCGCGGCTATTCATCACTTCCAGAAGTGAGTAGCAGTGACCACGCTGCAGTTTGCCGTAGAGCCCTTTGTCACGGGAGGCGCTGCTCGATCCCGCTTCCGTGGTATTGCGGAAATGGAGCAGTGACTGGTCAGGGATGAGCGCCGCGATAAAGGCCGCCATGGTGGTGGACTTGCCCGCGCCGTTGCCGCCGGAAAGGGTGGTGACCAGCTGGTCAAGATCGAAGGTCCGGGCAAAGAAGCCGTTCCAGTTGACCATGGTCAGGGATTTGAACTTGCCTCGCACCGGTTATACCTCCAGATCCAGTTGTTCTTCATCGAGATCCGCCTCGATGTCATCAAAGAGCGAGTCGCTGCTCGGCATTTCGTCGTCGTGGAAGATGGCTTCACCCTCCTGGATCATCCGCAGCTGGACGGCGCGCGGATCTTCATCGGAGCGCACATCCGCGGCGAAACGGAACACCGATTCGTTGACCCGGAATTTATCTCCGTTGCCAAGGGCGGTAATCATGCCAAGGCGGCGCAGACGGCGCATGGAGGTACGGATCTTTTCGAGCAACTTCTTCTTGTCGAGATCGGTACCGCCGGAGCGGCTGTTGACCATCCGCAGCAGCTGCTTCTCGTCGGCGAGGCTCAGCACCTCTTCTTGCAGCTCGGCCATGGCGAATACCCCTTCCGAGGCCAGACGATCCGGGCTCAGGTAGAGGTAACAGAGCACCTTGCCCACCAGCATATCGAGCTCGGAGAGCACAGTGGTGCCGATGTCGGAGCTCGGGCGCGGGCGCAGGTAGAAGAAGCCTTCCGGCGCCTTGATCAGCTCCACCTGATAGCGGCCGTAGAAGATCTCCAGCTCGCTGTGATATTCGACCAGCGCCGAATGCTGCTCGAACTCGTCGGCACTGATGTGGCGGCCGGAGCGCAAGGCGGTGTCGATGCGCGGAAACAAGGGGTTGGCAATCGCCTCTGCGAGCCGCAGCGGCAAGGGAAACTCAGTATTGATCAATGACATAGGCCTGAACCTTGGATCCAGCTTGGTTAATGGGTTTCCATGCGGGTTGGCGATGCAGTTCGCGCTCGCCGCTGGCATGGCCCAGGCGCACGGCCTGGTCGATCAGAAGACGCGCCACATCGAAGTGGGCATGGGCCGGGTAGTCCAGCAGGTATTCCCGCAGCACATCGGCCAGATCCAGCTGCTGGCCCTGCTCGGGGTAGCGGGCCAGATAACGCTCGATGCGCTCGGCCAGCTCCTGGTTGATGTCCACCATCTCGACGTACTCCATCTCGAGGGGCACCTCACCGGTCACCTCCTCGTCGTGGATAGCGATGGTTTCGTCGCGCAGCTCCAGCAGGCGGGGCTCTTCGGCCACCCGCAGCTGCCAGTTGTGCTGCTCGAAATTGCGGATGGACTCGCGCAGCCGTTGGCTGAAGGCGCGGTTCTTGTCCATGTCGATGGCGTTGCGGATAAATTTGTGGACGTGTCTGTCGTAGCGGGACCAGAGCTCGATGCACTGCTGACCCCAGCTGGTGATGACGTCGAGCCGCCCTTGCAAGGCGTGAGTCAGCTCCTCGACGTGGAACAGATCGTCGCGCCCCTGCGCCGCCTCCTGAATGTTGAGCAGCCCCGCCTGCAAGCGGTGGCCAGCAGCGTCCAGGGTATCCTGCAGCTCGCGCAGGGTCTGCCCGGTCTCGTGCAGCAGCTTTTCGCAGCTGTGAATGGCATCGACCCAGTTCTGGGTCAGCAGGGCCGCGATTTCGCTCTTGACCTGATTCTGCTGCTCATCCATGGCACGCTGGGTGAGATCGATCCGCCCCAGGGTCTCTTCCAGCGAGAAGGTGAGGCGCGGCAGCACCTCGGCATCCCACTGCTCGCGGGTGTTGGTTTCCAGCGCCGCCTTGCGGGCGGTGTCGAGCTCGGCAGCCAGGTGTTCGAGCAGAATGGAGAGCTTGATGGAGTCAACCTGACGCTGATCCATAAAGAAGTCGACGATGCTCACCCCCAGGCGCGACAGGCGGTAGAGGCTCTCCCCCGCCACCATGTCGGTGTTGAAGCGCGACAGCAGCTGCTGGCGAATGAGATCGTTGATGGCGTTGTTGGCGCGACCGGTGAGGGTCTCGTCCATCTGGCCGAAGGCGCTGCTGACATAGCCAAAAGCGTCGTGCAGTGCTGCTTCCGACAAGTCCGACTCATCTTCGGACAGGGTCTTGATTGCAATCAGAAAGGCCAGCCGGTCGGTCGGCAGGCTCAGCGCCAACCCCTCCTGCCTGACCCACCCTACTAGCTCCGGCAAAGAACGCTCTGGCAGGGTACGGGATGTACTCATCATGATGTTGTCATCTCGTTGTTGTATTGGCGCAAAATCGTGCGCGCGGCTACATCCGGTAGCATCGAAAACATGGTTCACATTTACGTGAATAGCGAGCAATCAGCTGGCCGGCTTCTGGGCCATCACATGGATATAGCGACCGAGGGCGACAAAAGGCTCCTGACGGCAATATTGCTGCTCCATGGCCAGCAGATCGTCGAACTTCTCCACCTGATCCTGCTTGTGACGCATATAGTCGTGGATCACCCGCACCCCGGTCTTGCCGATGATGCGCAGCCCCCCGCGACCAATCCAGTCATAGACCTGCTCCGGCAATTGGGGATTGGTGGGCGTAAGCGCTGTCTGGCGCTTCTTGCGAAGGCCAAGACGCACATAGTCAAAATTGCCCACCACCAGGCTCTGGAACAGCAAACCATGACGGTTGTAGAAAAGCAGCGACAGTATGCCCCCGGCATTGACGAAAGGGAACAGACCCAGCAAGGTCTGGCGCGGCTCAGCAAGCCACTCCAGCACCGCATGGCAAAGCACCAGATCAAAGGTCCCGGTCACGTGTTGCTTCAGATCCTGAATGGGGCAATGGATGAGACGAATTTTGTCTTCCAGCCCCTTCTCGGCGATCTGGCTGCGGGCCAGTTCCAGCATTTCTGCTGACAGATCGCACAGCTCCACCTCATGGCCCATGGCCGCCAGCTTCTGGGCAAAATAGCCAAAACCGCCCCCCGCATCGAGGATGCGCAGCGGTCGGTTGCCAAGGCGGGCCAGGCAGGCTTCGATGTCGCTCCAGACAATGGTGGTGCGGATGCGCCCCTTGGTGGAGTCGTAAATGTTGCGGGCGAACTTGTCGGCGCGCCCGTCAAAACTCTGATCGTGCTTCAAGGAGAAACTCAACATTAGCGCCACAGGGTTGTGGCCATCCCAAAAAAGAGAGGTATTCTGTCACATCCCGAATTTGCTGAAAACTCAAGGAAGTGTCTGTCGTGTTTGTGCTCAAAAAGTGGCTGGGTCAGCTGTTGATGCCGCTCCCCTTCTCCCTCTCCCTGCTGCTGGTCGCCCTGCTGCTGCTCTGGTTCACCCGATTTCAGAAAACCGGCAAGCTGCTGGCCACCCTCTCGCTGCTCATTGTGGCGCTGATGGGAATGCGACCGATGAGCTATGAGCTGGCTCGCGGGCTGGAGCAGATCTACCCGCCGTTCGAGGTGAGCCAGCATCCCAACATCGATGCCATCGTGGTGCTCGGCAATGGCCATGTCAGCGACCCGGCGGTGCCGATGCGCAGTTGGCAGAACAATATTGCCCTAGCCCGCACTCTCGAAGGGGTTCGCCTCGCCCAGGCCTATCCCGACGCCGAGCTGGTTTTCTCCGGCTATGTGTCGGGGGATCCCCTCTCCAATGCCGAGGTCAATGCCCGGATGGCCGAGAGCCTTGGTATTCCCCGTTCGCGAATGACGTTGTTTGAAAACAACAAAGACACTCATGATGAAGCGGTCAGTATCAGCCGCCACCTCAAGGGAAAAGAGGTAGCGCTGGTCAGTTCTGCCACTCACCTGCCGCGCGCCATGGCCCTCTATCAGGGTCAGGGACTCAAGGCCGTGCCAGCCCCCACTGACTACACCGCCAAGCAGAGCCAGGTACCTCAGCCCCTCTACAGTTATTTACCCAAAGGGCGTTATTTGATGTATTCCGAAGCTGCCATCCACGAATGGATTGGGGTATGGTGGGCTCGCTTGCGGGGGCAGGTTAACGAATGAGCGATCAAGCGTTTCATTCCTGATTTGGATCAGGAAAGCGAAAAAAAATTACGTCATTTGCCGCCGGGTCAGCTATCTTGGGCTCGGTTCAATTCATATAATGTCGCGCAATCAAATGCCTAGGAGATATACAAGATGAGACAGCACCTGGTAATGGGTAACTGGAAACTGAACGGCACCAAGGCTTCTGTAGAAGCTCTGATCAAAGGACTGACCCCGGCTGCTGCCGCTCATCCTTCTGTGCAAGTCGCCGTCTGCCCGCCGGTTATCTTTTTGGGTCTGGTTGAGCAACTGACCGCTGGCAGCAAGATTGCCTACGGTGCCCAGAACGCTGACGTTCACGAGTCTGGTGCCTTCACCGGCGAAAACGCCCCCTCCATGCTGAAAGCCTTTGGTTGCACCTACTCTCTGGTCGGCCACAGCGAGCGTCGTACCCTGCACGCAGAGACTGACGACGTGGTTGCTGCCAAGTACGAAGCGATCCAGAAAGGCGGCCTGGTGCCGGTTCTGTGCATCGGTGAAACTCTGGAGCAGTTCGAAGCCGGCGTGACCAAGAACGTGGTTGAGACCCAGCTGAAAGCCGTTATCGACCGTTGCGGCATAGCTTCCTTCAACAACGCCGTTATCGCTTACGAGCCGGTATGGGCCATCGGTACTGGCAAGACTGCCACTCCGGAGATCGCTCAGTCCGTTCACGCTCACATCCGTCAGTACCTGGCCGGTTTTGATGCCGCTGTTGCTGCCAAAGTACAGATCCTGTACGGCGGTTCCGTCACTGGTGCCACTGCAGCCGACCTGTTCGGTCAGCCGGACATCGACGGTGGCCTGGTCGGTGGTGCGTCCCTGAAAGTGGACGACTTCTCCCAGATCATCGCTGGCGCTGCCAAGTAATCGCTGATTACGGCAAAGAGAGGGGCTCGTCCCCTCTCTTGTATCGCTTTTCCTATGGTGGCCCCCGCATCCCATATGAAAGCCGATATAGTAAAAGTGGCTTGTCTATTTAAACATTCGTATTTGACAACTCAGATCCAGAGGCACTCATGACCAAACAAATCAAACGTATTGGTGTTTTGACCAGTGGTGGCGACGCACCGGGTATGAACGCAGCCATTCGCGCCGTGGTTCGCGCCGGTTTGCATCATGGCCTGGAAGTTTACGGTATTTATGATGGCTACCTCGGTCTGCACCAGGATCGCATCGTCAAGCTGGAGCGTCACAGCGTCTCCGACGTGGTGAACCGTGGTGGCACTTTCCTCGGTTCCGCCCGTTTCCCTGCCTTCAAAGACCCCGCAGTGCGCGCCGAAGCGATCGAAAACCTGAAAAAACACGGTATCGATGCGCTGGTCGTCATCGGTGGTGACGGCTCCTACATGGGTGCCAAGAAGCTGACCGAAGAGGGTTTCCCCTGCATCGGCCTGCCGGGCACCATCGACAACGACATCGCCGGTACCGACTTCACCATCGGTTTTGATACCGCTCTGAACGTGGTGGTTGACGCCATCGACCGTCTGCGTGACACCTGCAGCTCCCACCACCGTATCTCCGTGGTCGAGATCATGGGCCGCCACTGTGGCGATCTGGCCATGTCTGCCGCCGTTGCCGGTGGTGCCGAGTATGTGATCGTGCCGGAAGTAGCCTTCGACAAAGAGAAGCTGCTCAAGCAGATCAAGGAAGGCGAAGCCAAGGGCAAGAAGCACGCCATCATCACCATCTGCGAGCACGTTACCGACGTGAACGCTCTGGCCAAGGACATCGAAGCCCTGACCGGTCGTGAAACTCGCGCCACCATCCTCGGCCACATCCAGCGTGGCGGTGCCCCGACTGCCCGTGACCGCATCATGTCCAGCCGTATGGGTGCTTATGCCGTTGAGCAGCTGCTGGCTGGTCACGGTGGTCGCTGCGTCGGTATCCAGCGCAACGAGCTGGTACACCACGACATCATCGACTGCATCGAGAACATGAAGCGTCCGTTCGATCAGGAGCTGTACAACCTCTCCACCACCCTGTTCTAAGCCACGCGGCTTTTTACCGGCTGTTGATGACAAAAACCCTCCATCGGAGGGTTTTTTAATATCTTACAAAAACGGGTGCATCGGCACGCTGTGTGGCCATCACCATAAGGGTTGCCTGATCCCCAACCCTTGCGCCATCTGACTGATCACCAGCCTTCCTCTCCTCACAGCAACCGGCTTCAGCCTACGAACAGAGTTCCGGTATTGTCGTGGATGTTTTATCACTGCGAACCGGATTGCGTTGAACTGCGCACTGTCGCCCCTGAAACGAGCTTGTTCAGCCTCCTCGTCATACGCCGCTTTTTATATCTCAATCTTGCAGAAGGGATTCAGATATCTTCCCCAACCATGCTCCGGCGCAGTTCTCGTATTGCACTCACATGACTCACGCAGATGCACCGGCTACGCAAATCGCTACTCGCGCCCAGCCCAGCCCAGCCCAGCCAGAGAGTATGCCTCTGGCCTATTGCCCACCTTACTCTTGCTGCGGCCATGTCTACTCCTAGGCCAACGGGGAAATTGGTGGTGATAAAACAGCCAGCTGCCACTCTGTATCCCCCCGATGCACCGCTCTCCTCCCTATGAACCCAGTGTATTGCTGTAAAAATGCGGAGACTCCGGACTGATAAAGTGATGGTGTGACAAGGGTTGGCAACCAGATTGTCTCCATAGACTTCTTTTGGATGGGCTATCTACGCCAGGAATCGTCAAATCATTGCCTTGCGCACTTTTTATGGCCTCAATGACACTATTACGAGGGTGAAAACTTATAAAACTCCACTTGAGCTCCATACAAAACCCTTCAGCAAACCAGCCAACAGCTCACCAACTAATTGAATTTAAATGAAATAACCATAAAAACAGAATCTTGAATGCCTGCCATGCCAGAGCAGGTGATAAAATCAGCTCAATATGACAAAAATAGCCATCTCAACCAACCACACACATAAAGCAGCCATTTTATCAACTTACACCTTGTTTTACCCCCTTGATATGGTATCTTGACTACATCAACCAACAACTTAGGGAGAGAAAAATGAAAGAGTTTGTCGTTACTGCCGTTTTCACGGTGTTTTTCACCCTGGTTGCTGTCTCTCTGCCCTCACTGTCACAGTTCTGAGCCGGATAGAGAGGCATCAATCCGGACCGACCCTCTTTGCCATGTCTGTTTAATCGCCACCAACTGGCGCTTTTCAGTGACAATGCCGAGATGGTCAACATAGATATGATTTCATCACGTTGACGCTGTTTCTTTCGCCACAAGGGTGTAACCAGGATGGTTTAACCATATGGCCTGATGGAGTAGAACCAGCAGCAGATCATATCCGAGGGGAGCAAGGCTCCCCTTTTTGTTACCCGCCATTTGACAATCCCCTACCCCGGCATCTACAACAGGCCGGTTGACGCCATACGGCCCATGCCCACAACTGATGTTTTCCCTCCCATGCTCTCCATTCAACACAGCTAAATCCGTCAGCAATCTCTTGTGCACACCTTTGCTCTGATACTTGTCCGGCAGATATAAAAAAGCCCCCGCCATCATGGCAGGGGCTCGCGTTACCCAGTGTCAGCTTAAGGCTGTTATATCTCAGTCCAGCTCAAAGCAGTTATGCCTTGTTCCAGCGCTCTGGGTCATATTCCGGGCTGAAGCGGTCAACAATGACAGCACAGGCCGCATCGCCGGTGATATTGAGGGAGGTGCGGATCATGTCGAACAGACGATCCAGCGCGAACAGCAGCGGCAACCCTTCGATGGGGATCCCGGCCGCCAGCAGCACGGCAACCACCAGGAAGCTTGGGCCCGGCACACCGGCCTGACCGATCGCGCCCAGAGTGGAGGTCACAATGATGGCGGCCCAGGCACCGACGCTCAGATCGATGTTGTAAACCTGCGCGAAGAAGATAGCGACCAGACCGTAATAGATGGCGTTGCCGCTCATATTGATGGTGGCACCCAGCGGCAGCACGAAGGAAGCGGTCGCGTTGGTCACTTTCAGATCATGCTCGCAGGTCTCCATATTGACCGGCAGGGTCGCCATGGAAGAGGCGGTGGAGAAGGCCACGATCTGCGGCTTTTTCATGGCAGATAGGTACTTCATTACCGGCGTGTTGGAGAACATCATCACCAGCAGCGGATAGACCACAAAACCGAAGATGAGGATGGCAGCCACATAAACCACGAACAGCTTGAGCACCAGGGTCAGTACGTCGAAGCCATAGGTACCGATGGCCTCTGCCATCAGACCGAACACCCCGAGCGGCGCGATGATCATCACCTTGTTGATCATCCAGACGAAGGCATCCACCAGAGTATTGAGCCCATCGACCAGCGGTTTGGCCCGCTCGCGCGGCTGTTTGGCCAGCGCAATGCCGAGGAACATGCAGAACACCAGGATCTGCAGGATGTTAGCCTCGTTGAGGGAGTTGAAGACGTTGGTGGGGATCATGCCAAGCAGGGTGGCGACGGCATCCGGCAGCGCCCCTTTATCGGCGTAGTCACCGCCAAACATGGAGGCAACGGAAGCGAAATCGACCCCGACACCCGGTTTGAAGATCTGCCCCATCACCAGCGCCAGCAACACGGCCAACGCTGAGGTCACGAGGAAGAAGGCCAGCGTAGCCGCACCGATCTTGCCCGCCGCCGGGCTGGCACCCAGATTGGCGGCGCCGGAGAGGATGGCAACCGCCACCAGCGGGATCACCAGCATCTTGATCAGCTGGATAAACAGGGTACCGAGCGGTGCAAACACGGTGGCTTGTTCACCCATGAACGCGCCGACCACTGCGCCCAGTACCATGGCGACCACAACCTGGAAGCCGATGTTTTTAATGAGTCCTTTAGTTAACACAATATGTTCCTTTATGTAGCAAAATTCACACTTTTCCCAGTGCAATTAACCAAACAGGGGAATGAGCGGCTGCCCATTCCCCTGTTTGCGCGTGTTATCTCACATTTAATTGCTGTTTTAAATCAGCAAATCATTAACCTTGGCTATTAATAAGTTTGCGAAAAAGTGAAGATTCAAAGCGGTCTCGGCTATTTTTACCTCATCCCCCATGACAACTGGCAAAAGATTGTGCTAGTTTGGCTGCACAAACGTACACACAGGGATGTAAAGATGCTGAAAGTTAACGAGTATTTCGACGGAAATGTAAAATCCATCGGTTTCGAACAAAAAGGCGAGAAATCAACCGTCGGGGTGATGAACGCCGGTGACTACCTGTTCAACACTGCCGCCCCCGAACGGATGACAGTGATCAAGGGCGCCCTCACCATCCAGCTGGCTGATGAAGATGAGTGGCACACCTACAACCAGGGTGAATCCTTCCTGGTGGCCGGTCACTCCTCCTTCAAACTGGAAGTGAAAACCCCCACAGCTTATCTGTGCGAATTTCTCGACTGATCAGGCCGGTTGAAGGGGATCAGCCCCTTCAACCTTCTTGGTTCCCCCCAGCCCTATTATCTGTGTCCATGTCACAGCACCGCACATCCCCGCTTTCCATCCACGGCAAAAATCCTAGAATAAACAGACATAAACCATCACCGGATTGATGTCATGATCAGCGTGTTTGACCTGTTTTCCATCGGAATTGGCCCCTCCTCTTCCCATACCGTCGGCCCCATGCGTGCCTCTTATGCCTTCGTCCAGCAGCTCAAGCTTCAAGGGCATCTGCCACAAGTCATGCGGGTCGAAGTGGAGTGTTACGGCTCGCTGGGCCAGACCGGCAAAGGGCACGGTACCGGCAAGGCTATCATTCTGGGGTTGTCGGGCTTTGAACCGGAATCGGTCGATATCGATGCGATTCCCGCCATTCTGGCTCGAGTGGAAAAGGAACAGAGCCTGCCGCTGGCAGGCGAGCAACCAAGCCATTTTCCCCGCACCGGTGCCATCATTTTCAACCGTCGCAAAACCTTGCCGGCCCACACCAACGGCATGACTCTGCGGGCCTTTGATAAAGAGGAAAACCTGCGCTTCAGCCAGACCTACTACTCCATCGGGGGCGGCTTCATCATTGAAGAGAGCCACTTTGCCACCGCCAAGGAAGAGGCCGCCAAGTCTGATGCCGAACACCCTGTCCCCTATCCGTTCGACAGCGGCGCCCAGCTGCTGGCCCACTGTCAGGAGAGCGGCCTCTCCATCTCGGGGCTTATCCTGGCCAATGAGCGGATATTTCGCAGCGATGAGCAGATAAAAGCGGGGCTGCGCAAGATCTGGCAGGCGATGCAAGGCTGCGTCGAGCGAGGCTGCAAAAGCGAAGGGGTGCTGCCGGGCGGCCTCAAGGTACGGCGCCGCGCCCCGGGACTGTTCCGCCAGCTAAGCTGCGAGACCAACTTCAACAAGGATCCGCTGATGGTGATGGAGTGGGTCGATCTCTTTGCGCTGGCGGTCAACGAGGAGAACGCCGCCGGTGGCCGGGTGGTCACAGCCCCCACCAATGGCGCTGCGGGCATCATCCCCGCCGTGCTGCACTACTACGATCGCTTCGTGCACAAGGTGGATGACGAGACGCTGATCCGCTACTTCCTCACCGCGGCTGCCATCGGCATCTTATATAAGAAGAACGCCTCCCTCTCCGGGGCCGAAGTGGGCTGTCAGGGAGAAGTGGGAGTCGCCTGTTCCATGGCGGCTGGCGCACTGACCGAACTCTTGGGGGGCAGTCCGGCCATGGTGGAGAACGCCGCCGAAATAGGCATGGAGCACAATCTCGGCCTCACCTGCGATCCCATAGGCGGACTGGTGCAGGTGCCCTGCATCGAGCGCAACGCCATGGGGGCGGTCAAGGCGATCAATGCCGCCCGCCTCGCCCTGCGCGGCACTGGCGAGCACAAGGTGTCGCTCGACAAGGTGATCAAGACCATGTGGGAGACTGGCAACGACATGAAGACCAAATACAAGGAGACGGCCCGTGGCGGCCTCGCCGTTAACATTACCGAATGTTAAAAAACGGCAAATGACTCCATTTGGTTCCGAAATGCCCGGCATCGCCGGGTATTTTTATGGGCAAACGCTTAACAAAATGGATAAGCACAAAAATAAATTTTATACTCGCGCCTCAGATTCAACAAAAATAGATCTATTTCAACTTTTTTTAGGTCTGGAACCGTTACACTACGGTTATCTGGTTCTGTGACCTGCGCTGACAAGCGCGCTCCATGGATCTCCCAAATTTCTGTGAGTGGGCATGCCGCCCCCTTCTACCCTGAGGTAATAGTGACATGATCAGCGTTTTTGATATCTTCAAAATCGGTGTAGGCCCCTCTTCTTCCCACACTGTTGGCCCGATGAAAGCGGCCAAACAGTTTGTTGACGAGCTGCGCGCGGGCGGCAAGATCCGCGATGTAACCCGGATCAATGTCGATGTCTACGGCTCCCTCTCCTGGACTGGCAAAGGCCACCATACCGACACTGCCATCATCATGGGCCTGGCTGGCAACCTGCCGGAAAATGTTGATATCGATGCCATCCCCGAGTTTATCTCCCGTGTTGAGCAGACCGAGCGCCTGCCGATCGGCCTGCACTGCCACACCGTCAGCTTCCCGCGCGACGCCATGGTATTCCACGACGAAGCCCTGCCGCTGCACGAAAACGGCATGAAGCTGACTGCCCTGATCGAAGATGAAGTGGTTTACAGCAAGACCTACTACTCCATCGGTGGTGGCTTTATCGTTGACGAAGAGAACTTCGGCAAGGCTGACAGCGGCGACATGTCCGTACGCTATCCGTTCAAGAGCGCCGCTGAGCTGGTTGCCCATTGCAGCCAGACCGGTCTCTCCATCTCTGCCCTGATGATGGAAAACGAGAAGTGCTTCAACACTCCGGAAGAGATCTACAAGAAGTTCGGCAAGATCTGGAACACCATGCGTGAAGGTATCGAGCGCGGCTGCCGTACCGAAGGTGTTCTCTCCGGCCCGCTGCGCGTACCCCGTCGTGCCGCACCGCTCTACCGTCAGCTCAACACCAACGAGAACCTCTCGAGCGATCCGATGAACATCGTTGACTGGGTCAACATGTTCGCTCTGGCCGTGAGTGAAGAGAATGCTGCCGGTGGCCGCGTGGTCACTGCCCCGACCAACGGCGCTGCCGGTATCATCCCGGCCGTACTGGCTTACTACGACAAGTTCATCCAGCCGGTTGGCCGCGACGAGTACACCCGTTTCTATCTGGCTGCCGGTGCCGTCGGCATCCTCTACAAGATGAACGCCTCCATCTCCGGCGCCGAAGTGGGCTGTCAGGGTGAAGTGGGTGTCTCCTGCTCCATGGCCGCTGCCGGTCTGACCGAGCTGATGGGCGGTAGCCCGGAGCACGTCTGCGAAGCTGCCGAGATCGGCATGGAACACAACCTGGGTCTGACCTGTGATCCGGTTGCCGGTCAGGTACAGGTGCCTTGCATCGAGCGTAACGCCATCGCAGCCATGAAAGCGGTCAACGCCTCCCGTATGGCCCTGCGTCGTACCTCCAAGCCGCGCGTCTCCCTGGACAAGGTGATCGAGACCATGTACATCACCGGCAAGGACATGGACTCCAAGTACCGTGAAACCTCCCGTGGTGGTCTGGCCATCAAGGTGATGCAGGTTGCTTGCGAATAAATAGGGGTTGCGACCCTCATCTGAACAAAGGCGGGATATCCCGCCTTTTTTATTGCCCGAATGGGATGCCGAGCACTTATACCGGCATACCGACCATTTCACTGTAGGGCGTTGCTGATATACCCCTGCTACGCCACCGCAATGTGGATTGCCTTGTCTAAATGCCTCTCTAATTACATACCTTGATTAACTCGTCTCAATGGATTGGAAGCGACGTTCTGCCCTGCCAGTAACCTTTACCCGCTATCTTGCCCCTGTCACGGTTTCACAACTAATCGATATCGAGATGGCCCCTAAGCTCAATCCCCTCCACTTTGGGCATACCCTTGTTTGGCAAGACGCGGTTACCACTCCCCCTGCGGATTATCACGCCGCCACATTGATTTCCACCTATGTGGCACTTTCGTGATCAGGGCAAACAATCAAGCACACAAACAGGGGGTTAGCTCATCATTTTGGCCACAACGCATCGCGCAAACTGGTTTTAGCACCGTTATCACCGCCCTCTTTACGCGCCCTTTGATGGACAAATCATCACGCAGTGGAGGCCAAAAAAGCGCCCAAGGAAGAGGCTGAAAATAATCGATGAATGAGCCAATAGCCGTTGGAATGGAGGATATGAGTACGCGCCACTCGCTATTTTTGTGAGCGCCAGCAAAGGTTGAGGATATGGTGTTGGGAGCAGATTGACTTTCTATTTAAACAGCGAAAAGTGAATATCACCAAAGGGAGGGTTTAATTTGGCCAGATCCTGTCACGGGATTATCGCAAGCTACCTCACCGGGGCCGGAATGCGTCATGCAGAGTCACAAAGAATTAGCCCCGCTGGGCAGAACGCACAACGGGGCTGGATATTCAGGATGGTTTTTTCAGGCTGGCCTTGTGCTGCTCCAGCAAATTCTCGGGGGGCGGTGGCACCTGCAGGTAGAACCCCTGGTTGGTCAGCGCGGCCATCACCTTGCCGACATCAGCCAGCCCCAAGGGCTTGGCCGGATCCAGCTTGGTCATCAGCACCAGCTCGGGACGCCCGAATGCGCTCAGCAATGGCTCGGGAACGCGGGAGAAATCCTCTCTTTTTTCAACAAAAAGGTAGGTCTCGGCTTTTTTGCGACTTTTATAGACTGCACACAACATGGAAATTGATATAATCCGACGAGTTTATTGCCTCTGATGGGGGCAAACTATAACATCAGGAATTGAATAACAATAACGGATTAGCATCTCTGCCTCGGGGAAGATTCATGGTTGAGCGCGATAACGAATTGAAAGGGACCACCTTCACTATTTCTGTGTTGCATATCAGCGATGGCGAGCCTGAGCGGATCCGTCAGTTGTTGGCCGAAAAAGTGGCCCAGGCACCCTACTTTTTTAATTGTGCGCCGCTGGTGATCAATGTTTCCCGACTGGAACATATTCCCGATTTCGAACAGCTCAAGGAGCTGGTGGAGTCCGAAGAGTTTGTGCTGGTCGGCATCACGGGTGCGCGCAGTGAAGAGATGAAGACGGCCGCCAAGGCGGTGGGACTGGCTGTAATGGCCTCGGGCAAGAGTCGCAAGAGCGAACCGGAACCCGAGCCTGCCCCCGCGCCAGCCGCCCCTGAGGTTGTTCCCGAGCCCGAACCCGCCCCCTTGATCCCGAGCAAGGTTCATGTGGGACCGGTTCGTTCCGGCCAGCAAATTTACGCCGCCGGCACCTCGCTGGTGGTGCTGGGGTCCGTCAGTCCGGGAGCTGAAGTGCTCGCCGACGACAGCATTCATATTTATGGCACCCTGCGTGGCAGAGCCATTGCCGGTGCCCGGGGCAATACCCAGGCCCGGATCTATTGCCAGCAATTACAGGCCGAGCTGCTCTCCATCGCGGGCACATTCCAGCTGAGCGATGCATTGCCGGCAGGCCTGATCCAGCAACCGGTACACGTCCGGCTGGACAACGAACAACTCCGAATAGACCGTATCAAATAGAGTTACAAGGAAGCGAGAATGGCGCGAATCATAGTCGTTACATCGGGTAAAGGTGGCGTTGGCAAGACCACAACCAGTGCGGCCCTGAGCACCGGCTTAGCCCAGCGTGGTCACAAGACAGTGGTCATTGACTTTGACATCGGTCTGAGAAACCTGGATCTCATCATGGGCTGCGAGCGGCGCGTGGTGTATGACTTCGTCAACGTCATCAATGGGGAAGCAAACCTCAATCAGGCGCTGATCAAGGACAAACGCTCGGAAAATCTGTTTATCCTGCCAGCCTCCCAGACCCGGGACAAAGATGCCCTCACCCGTGAGGGGGTCGAGAAGATCCTGGATCAACTGGCGGAGATGAAATTCGATTACATCGTCTGCGACTCCCCGGCAGGGATCGAGGCGGGCGCGCTGATGGCGCTCTATTTTGCCGATGAAGCGATCGTCACCACCAACCCGGAAGTCTCTTCCGTGCGTGACTCCGACCGCATCCTTGGTATCCTGGCCTCCAAGTCCCGCCGCGCCGAGCGTGGCGAAGACCCCATCAAGGAGCACCTGCTGCTGACCCGCTACTGCCCGACCCGCGTCAACCGCGGCGACATGCTGAGCGTGCAGGATGTACAGGAGATCCTGGCCATCCCGCTGCTCGGGGTGATCCCGGAGTCCCAGGCGGTGCTGCGCGCCTCCAACTCCGGCGAACCGGTTATTCTGGACAAGGAGTCCGATGCCGGTCAGGCCTACGAAGATGCTGTGTCCCGCCTGCTGGGTGATGCCAAGGAATTTCGTTTTCTGGAAGAAGAGAAGAAGGGCTTCTTTAGCCGACTGTTCGGGAGTTAAACATGTCATTATTGGATTATTTTCGTTCCAACAAGAAACAGAACACCGCACAACTGGCCAAAGAGCGGTTGCAGATCATTGTTGCTCACGAGCGTTCATCCAGAGGGGGGCCGGATTACCTGCCCCAGCTCAAGCAGGACATCCTCGATGTGATCCGCAAATACGTCAACATTGATCCGGAGAAGATAACCGTCCAACTGGATCAGAAGAGTGATGAGCTGTCGGTACTGGAGCTCAACATCACCTTCGCCGATGACAAGAAGGGATGAGCTGACGCCCTATGCGTGACCCCTTCCCCCAATAAAAAACCGGATCCTGTCACTGGATCCGGTTTTTTATTGGCACAAAACAGGCCACAGCGGCTCGCCTCATCTCGCCAAGGGGTCTGCCGACCGCTAGAATAGCGCCGCCCCGCAGGCTGTGATCTGCGATGGCACCTTTTTCTCTTTTCTGGAACAGACCGCTTATGTCTATGAATGACGAAATGCACAGCGTCGAGGAACTGCTCGATACCGCCCTCGAACTCTTTATGGAGCTGGCCTCTGACAACCTGCCGGAGCAGGAGATCGCCCGCTTCAATCAGGAGTTCAACGACCGCGGCCTGCTGGCCGAAACCGACCCGGCCGATGACTGGGAAGCGGACGTGGGATTTGCGGTGAGCGACACCGACTATGCCGAGATCTGGGTTGGCCTTGGCAATGAAGAACAAGAGTATGAGCACTTGTTTGCCCGCATGCTGCTCTCCCGCCGTGTTGACGAGAAGTTCTGCCACATCGAATGGCTGCCCCAATAATTCCGGATCCCGATGATCCCAGCCACTATCAGTGGGAGTCTGGCCCTGACGCCGTGGCCCCCGTACGCCCATCTGCATCGTTTGGGCGCCGGGTGTTGAGGTGGGCAGGCAAGATCGCGCTGGCCGGGCTGCTCTGCTCGGTCGGCTCGGTCGCCTTGCTGCGTTTTATCGATCCGCCGATGTGGAGCTGGCGTATCGAGCGGGCCCTGTTTCCGCCCGCCAAGATCACCCAGGTGCGCCATCAATGGGTAGGTCTGGAGTCTATCTCCAAGGAGCTGCAGCTGGCGGTGATCGCCGCCGAGGATCAGCGCTTTGCCGATCACAACGGCTTTGACATGGATGCCATCAACGCCGCACTCAAGCACAACCAGCACAGCGAACGGGTGCGCGGCGCCAGCACCCTCAGCCAGCAGACCGCCAAAAACCTCTTTATGTGGAGTGATCGCAGCTTCCTGCGCAAGGGGCTGGAGGCCTGGTTTACCCTGCTGATGGAGCTGGGTTGGGACAAGGCCCGCATTCTCGAGGTCTATCTCAATATCGTGGAGTTCGGCCCCGGCATCTATGGCGCCGAAGCCGCCGCCCGCACCTACTTTGGCAAACCGGCCAGCCGCTTGACCCGCTACGAGTCATCCCTGCTGGCCGCCGCCCTGCCCAATCCGTGGCGTTATCGGGTCAAGCCCCCTTCACCCTATGTGCAGAAGCGCTCGGTCTGGATCCGCCGCCAGATGGGGCAACTGGGTCAGATCACCCTCAATCGGGTGCATCAGGCCGACTGATCCTCAGGGCTCCATCGGGTTTCTCCGGTGGGCCCAGATGACCGCCCACCGTCTCGCGGTGAAGCGGCAGATAGTGCCACCACCAGGCCTCGCGCCGTCGCTTGATCTGTTGCCGCCGTCCCCGCTGCTTCATCCCCTTACTCCCTGCCAGATGATCCGCGCCTTAACCATACTCCCCCAACGGCAACTTGGACAGGTCAGGCACGCCCGGCGCACTGGTCTGGCCGCCACAGCCAATAATTGTTACAGTAGCGAACCTCGATGTATCTGGAGTGATTTCATGGAACAGCGTACCCCGGATCAGCTGGTCGAATGGGCCTATGATCAGTTTCTTGAGCAGGCCGCCGATATGCTGGCCCCCGAACAAATAGTCGACATCACCCTGGAGTTTGAGCAGCGTGGCGCCGTGGAGGCGACTCTGCCCAATGCCGACTGGTCGACCGAGCTGGGTGAGCCGGTCGATATGGAGCGCTGGGTCGAAGTGTGGGTCGGTTTGCTGGATCATCAGGATGAGTTTGAAGTGATCTTCGCCACCTTCCTGCTGCCCCGTTTACTGACCGAAGATCAAGTGCATGTGCGCTGGCATCGCCAGCAGCAGGCATAAAAAAGGCGCCATCGGCGCCTTTCTTGTTTCTGTGCACTCTTATTGCTGTTCTCTGCTAATCCTGCGCCGCGATGGCCTTGGCCAGACAGCGGCGGCACCAGCAAGCGCTGGCCTCCTGCATCGGCAATACCGGCAACTGGCTGCACCAGCACTGGGCGATGGTCTGACCGGCAGAGACGGCGCAATAGGCCGGTTCGCCACAACCCGGGCAGCGGTGGGTGCTTTTCGAGCCATTCAGCTCGGCCATCACCGCCAGTTGGGCCTTGCTATCCATCGCCGACCAGTGGCCGATCTCGCTCAGGGTGCGGCCACAACCAAGGCAAAGCCCATCTTTCGCCTTGCAGAGGCCAACACAGGGGCTCGGCATCTTATTCGCTATCCACTGCCGAGTCGGTCTCTGTGGCCACCAGAGTGATGGCGTTATCTTCGATGACAATCTTGCCCTGCTTGTAGAGGCCGCCGATCGCCTTCTTGAAGGTGCCCTTGCTCATGCTGAACAGCTTGTAGATGAGCTCGGGTTCGCTCTTGTCACCCACCGCCAGACTGCCGCCCTGCTTTTTCATCCGGCTCAGAATGCGTTCACCGGCATCATCAACCCGCGCCAGACCCGGCTTTTGCAGGGTCAGATCGAGCTTGCCATCTTCGCGCACCTGCTTGACCCAGGCGGTTTGCGGCCGACCGGTCATCACCCGGCCAAACACTTCGTTCTTGAACAGCATGCCGGGATACTGACCGTTGACGATCACCTTGATGCCAAGGGGCGAGTGCTCCCCCGGCAGCGCGGTCACTTCGTCACCAACCTTGAAATTGCTGCCGGCCGGGGTCAGGAAGCTCTCGATGCGGCTGGTGCCTACCATGCGCCCTTCGTTATCCAGTTGCAGGCGCACCAGATAAACGTGGCCCACCTGCATCGGCTTGTTCTGCTCGCGGCTGGGCACAAACAGATCCTTTTTCATGCCCCAGTCGAGGAAGGCACCAATCTTGTTGGCATTGACCACTTTCAGACCGGCAAATTCGTCCACCATGGCAAATGGCTTGTCGGTGGTGATCACCGGCTCGCAATCGGCATCCAGATAGAGGAAGACCTGCACGCTATCCCCCTCTTTCACCCCTTCCGGCAGTTGACGCTTGGGCAGCAGCAGTTCACCGTACTCATCGGCCGCAAGCCAGGCGCCGCGATCTTCGAGTTCAACAACGGTGAGGGTGTTCATCTTGCCAATCTGTATCATGGTGCTCTCTTTTTTCATTACCCGGATGGGCCAACTGAACATGGCCCCTATGGGCGCGCATGTTACCTCAAGAGCGGTGATCCGGCCTAGTCCCCAAGCCACCACGAGCCGCCCTTTCGCCCTTATCTTATCCGCCAATGGTGATTAAATCGCCAAACAGGCGGCCATTTGCTGCAAATAACCCCACTTTTAGGTAGACTTCGCGGCTGTTCAAATCCAGAGGAACTGTCGATGAACCCATCCACTCGTACCCGCCATCTTAATCAATGGATCCAGAGCCACAGCGATCAGGATATGACCTACCCGGCCCTGCACGGTTTTCTCTGTGCCCGTCTGGTGGGGCCAGAGACCCCTGACTGGCAACGCCCGCTGGCTGGTCTGCTGGAACAGGATGCTGAGTTGGATGAAAAATGCGCAGAAGCCCTCAACCACCTGATCGCCGAGCTTGAATCCCAAGCCGACGACGCCCAGCTGTCCCTGCCGAGTCAATGCCGCCTGCCCAGCGATAGCCCCGAGCAGGTGTTCGAACAGAGCCACCCCCTCGGTCAATGGTGTTATGGCTTCAGCATGGGTTTTGCCACCTGGCCCAAGCCCAAGGATTTGAACGACCCGACCACCCAGTACCGCTTCAGTCTGGCCGCCGAGCTGAGCCTGTTTCGCGACAAGCAGATGGCCCAGATGCTCTATAGCGCCGCCGCCAGTGAACTCCCCTTTGTCGAGTTCTGCAAACGCCAGCGCCAGAACATGAAAACCGCCCTCAACCAGTTGCTCAACCTCGACCAGTATCAGGCCGCCCCCAGCGCTGATGTGGCCCTCAATGGCGAGCAGGCCCAACAGTGGCAGACCTGGTTCGAACTGGCCGACAGCTGCCGCGATCATCAGGCCCGCCTCGGCTGGTTCGAGAAGATCATCGCCGATGCCACTCCGCTCTTTGACGACGCCTTCTGGCAGCAAATCGCCGGCCACGGCTGGAGTGCCCCCGAGCTGCGTCCTCTGCTGGCCGCCAGAGCCGGCCGCGCCGACTGCCTGCTGCGCCTTGGCAAGCTGGGCGAGGCCAAAGCGGAGTATCTGGCGCTGCTGACAATCTGCATGGCCGATGAGCTGGGTTGCCGCTACAACCTCTCCACCCTCTATGCACTGCAAGGGGATTGGCAGGCGTTGGCCGCCCTGCTGGTGCGCTTCGATGAAGCCTCCAGCTGGTTGCTCTATAACAAGGCTCTGATGGTCTTTGCCACCGAGGGTACCGAGGCAGCCAAGCCTCATCTGCTGGTCGCCATCGAGGCCAACCCGCACATTCCGGCCTGCCTGCTGGGTCAGCGCAAGCTGCCCAAACAGGAGCCACAAAGCTGGCAAGCGGGCAGCCGCGACGAGGCCGCGCTCTACGCCATCCACACTCGCGAGGCCTGGCTCAAGCAGAACGCCCTCATCTGGTTGCGTAAAGGCTGAACAGCGTTGGCTTAAAATCCCGTCGGTCAGACCCGGTTTTTACTTGAGGGCGTGCGCCACCGCACATTTCATCGCAACCGGGTCAGACAAATCAGCTTGAGTTTCGTATCATCAATGTCAAAGTATCAAAAGAAACTGCATCTGATGCAGCCGTCACAGCAGGGTGTAATATGTCAAAAATCATAGCGTTACTCGCTCACTACCCGCCCTATCAGTTGGTACATGCCGCCGAGATGCTACGGGATACCTTCGAACAGTTTTATGAGCAGCGTTACCAGCTGACCGTGCCGCAGTGGCGCCTGATGATGGTGCTCGGCCCCAACTACCCCATCAGTCAGAAAGAGCTGGTCGAGGCGAGCGGCATGGACAAGGTGCGCATCTCCCGTGAGATCCGCCGTCTGGTCGAAAAAGGGATCATCTTTACCGAGAGCAGCGAGCAGGATAAACGCATCAGCCTGGTCTCCCTCACCAATGCCGGGCTCGCCCTCTTCCTGCAACTCAAGAGCGAAGCGGGCAGCTGGCAACACACCCTGACCGACTATCTGCCGAGCGAATCCCGCGAGGCGATCCGCCAGCATCTGCACAGCGTCAGCGCCGCCATTGAGCAGCTGCAATCACTGGATCGGGAGAAATAATCATGGATTTGAAAAAGTTCGCCACCATGGATATCAACATGCTGCTGAGCGTCGTCAATATGCAGCTGCGTGATCGCTATGACGATCTGGATGATCTCTGCAAGGCTCAGGAGATCGATCAGGCTGCACTGGAAGCGCGGCTCGCCAGCGGCGATTTTCACTACCAGCCAGCGCAGAAACAGTTCAGATAAAGAGAGCTAGCGGGATCGGGATCACAGCGCCAGTGATGGCGCTGGCTCTGCGGTAAAAACCTGATATGGTCTGAAGAGCCCCAACAGGGTGATGCACGGATACATCACCCTGTCACAAGAGGGCATTAAAATCGTTTCAGGTGAGCAAACCAAGGATGACCCCATGATATTGATGACCCGACAGAGCCTGTTGATCACGCTCTGTACCCTGTTGATGATCAGCCTCTTCACACCCCACTTACCGCAAAGTACCGAACAGTGGCTAACCACCCTCTTGCTTGGCCTGCTGGTCATGGTGGCATTGCTGCTGGTACGTGGTTGTCGCCGCTTTATGATGGAGTAGTGACTCCGCCAGAGCGTCTATACCGACCGCTTGCCACGATACTCTCTGTAGCAGCAACGTCTGTCGCAATCATATCTAACCAAAAAACAAACGCAGCCTGATGGCTGCGTTGTGGTATCTGGCGGGCAACCCCTTGAAGAGATAACCCCTGACTGGATAGAGAGCCCTTATAGAAGAGAGCCCTTAGATAGCCAGAGCCTCAAGCTGCGCTTTGGCCGCTTCCATCCCCTTGCTCTGGGCATCCGGGCCCATACCCATCCCCTCGGCGTAGATGAAATCCACCTCTTTGATACCGATGAAACCGAGCACGGTACGCATGTAGGGAGTGACCAGATCGGTGGCGCTGCCGACGTGCATGCCGCCACGGGGGCTGATCACCAGCGCACGGGTATTTTCAACCATACCGACCGGACCGGTCTCGGTATAGCGGAAGGTGACGCCAGCGCGAGCCACCAGATCGATCCAGTTTTTCAGCTGGGTCGGGATGTTGAAGTTATACATGGGGGCCGCAATCACCACCAGATCGCTCGCTTTGAGTTCGGCGATCAGCTCGTCGGACTGGGCGATCACCGCCAGTTGACGTTCATTGAGGTTGTCACCACCGCGCAGGCCGGAGGCCAACTCGCCATCCAGCACCGGCAGGTTGAGGGCAGCCAGATCACGCACGGTGACGGCATCATCCTGATGATCAGCCAGGAAGCCGTCGATCAGGGCGTTGGATTGGGAATATTGACCCAGGATGCTGGATTTGAGTACGAGGATATTGGCCATGGTGAAACTCCATTTGGTTGTCGGTTGAACAGCGTTGCTGTCGATGGAGGTCACTCTAAACATTGTGCTTATTTGCTGATAGCGAAAATAGATGCTCAACTTGTTCAAAATTTTTGATACAAGGCCACTTCCTCGCCAGCCAGCCCCGCGACCGCGCTTCAACCCTTGGCAGAACAAACGATTGCCGTTATGATCCGCCGCACTTTTTTCCAGCGACCCGGATCCCATGATACCCTCGCGCAGGCACTCTCCTTTGGCCGGTGCAGTCTGGATGATGGTGGCAGGACTCTGCTTCGCCGCCGTCAACAGCCTGAGCCAGTATGTCAGCTTCAAACTCGGCCTTGCCTCTACCCAGGTCGCCTTCCATCAATACCTGATCGCCCTGATCTGCCTGTTGCCCTGGCTGGTTCGTCATGGCTTGCGCCAATCCCTGATGACCAATCAGTTCCGGCTGCACCTGTTGCGGGTATTGCTGGCGGTGATCGGCATCCAGCTCTGGCTCTGGGCGCTGGCGTACCCCGTCCCCATCTGGCAGGGGATCGCCCTGCTGATGACCTCGCCGCTGTTTGCCACCCTGGGTTCCGCACTGCTGCTCAAGGAGCAGGTGAGCCGCGCCCGCATTCTGGCCACCCTGGCGGGCTTTGCCGGCGCCATGCTGATCCTCGCCCCCTGGACTGACGAATTCAACTGGGCCTCCCTGCTGCCGGTGGCAGCGGCGCTGTTCTGGGCCGGCTACTCCCTGATGGTGCGCTATCAGGCAGCCAACGAATCATCCCACACCATAGTGGTGTATCTGCTTATCTTCAGTACCCCGTTCAACGTCATGCTGGCCCTGCCGGAGTGGCAGTGGCCAAATGAGAACCAGTGGCTGCTGGTAGCCGCTTCCGGCGTGCTGACGGCACTGGCCCAGATGTCCATTGCTCGCGCTTACAGCGTGGCGGAGGCCTCCTTCGTACAACCTTTCGATTTTGCCAAGCTGCCGATGAACGTGCTGGCGGGCTGGCTGGTATTTGGCTGGGCGCCCCCCGGCCGTCTGTGGCTTGGCGCCGCCATCATCATTGGCGCCATTACCTTGCTGACCCATCTGGAGCAGCGCGCTCACAAACCCGTTTCCTGAGGTACGCCATGCGTGCCTCTTTTTTTGTCCGCTATTTGTGTAATAGCGATCATCAACAATGACCATCGACATCAGGAGAGATCGTATGTTTGGAACCGCAACCCGCCCCGGCGCCACCCGTGCCCTGCTGCTGGGCTCCGGCGAACTTGGCAAGGAGGTCGCCATCGAGTTGCAACGGTTCGGGATCGAAGTGATCGCCGCCGACCGCTACCCCAATGCCCCCGCCATGCAGGTGGCCCACGCAGCCCACGTGCTGGACATGCTCGATGGCAACGCCCTGCGTGCCCTGGTCGCCGAGGTTAAACCCGACCTCATCATCCCCGAGATTGAAGCGATTGCCACCGATACCCTTGCTGCCCTTGAGCAAGAAGGGGTCAAGGTAGTGCCCAACGCCCGCGCTACCCAGCTCACCATGAACCGGGAAGGGATCCGCCGCCTCGCCGCCGAGACCCTGGGTCTGCCCACCTCACCCTACCGCTTTGCCCAGAGCAAGGAGGAGTTTGTCGCCGCAGTTGAAGCCATCGGCCTGCCCTGCGTGGTGAAACCTGTGATGAGTTCGTCCGGCAAGGGGCAGAGCGTACTGCGCGATCTCGCCAAGCTAGATGAGAGCTGGACCTACGCCCAGGAGGGTGGCCGCGCCGGTCGTGGCAAGGTGATCGTCGAGGGCTTCGTTCCCTTTGAGTACGAGATCACCCTGCTCACGGTATGCGCCGTCGATGGCATTCACTTCTGCGAGCCGATCGGCCACCGTCAGGAAGATGGCGACTACCGCGAATCCTGGCAGCCGCAGGTGATGAGCGAGCTGGCGCTGGCCCGCTCCAAAGAGGTAGCGGCCAAGGTAGTCGAGGCCCTCGGTGGTTACGGCCTGTTCGGAGTCGAGCTCTTTATAAAAGGCGATGAAGTGTGGTTCAGCGAAGTCTCACCGCGTCCCCACGATACCGGCATGGTGACCCTGATCTCGCAGGATCTCTCCGAGTTCGCCCTGCATGTGCGCGCCATTCTGGGGCTGCCGGTCGGCACCATCACCCAGTACGGGCCGAGTGCCTCTGCCGTGGTACTGCGCGAAGGGCACAGCCAGGATATTCGCTATCAGGGAATTGGTGAGGCATTGGCTCTGGTGCCGGGCGCCCAGCTGCGGCTGTTTGGCAAGCCGGAGATCGCCGGTCGCCGCCGTCTTGGCGTGGCGCTGGCCCGCGCAGCGGATTGCCAGGATGCGGTGGAAAAAGCCAAAGCCGTGGCCGCCAAGGTCGAGGTGCTGTTCTAAGGGCTTTTTTGCCACAGCAAAACAAACGTTTGCCGATGTGATCGGGCGCAAGGGGCATAGCAATGCCCCTTTTGCATTTCCCCGTCAGGCTTATAATCCCCTCTTCAAATTTGTCAGGAGTACAAGATGTTAGCTGCCGTGATCTTCGATATGGATGGTGTTCTGATCGACTCGGAACCCTTTTGGCAACGGGCCCAAATCGCCGTTTTCTCCGAACTGGGTCACCCCCACACCGTCGAGGATTGTGAGTCGACCATCGGCGTGCGCATCGATCAGCTGGTTGCCCACTGGTATCGCCTGCGCCCGTGGAGCGGCCCAACTCAGGAAGAGGTGGTACAGCGCATTCTGGATCGGGTCAACGCACTGATCCTCTCCGAAGGTCAAGCCAAAGCCGGTGTGCTGGAGGCGCTCGACCTTATCGAAGCCCGCGGCCTGAAAGTGGGTCTGGCCACCTCCTCCCCCTTTGCGATGGTAGAAGCGGTGCTCGGCAAACTCGGCATTCGCGACCGCTTTATGGCGGTGCACTCCGCAGAGGTGGAGCGTTTCGGCAAACCGCACCCGGATGTCTATATCCACGCCGCCGAGAAACTGGGGGTAGAGCCGGTTCATTGTCTGGCCATCGAAGACAGCTTTACCGGCCTGCTGGCGGCCAAGGCGGCCTCCATGACCGCGCTGATCGTGCCGGATCCCGCTTTAGTGGGTGACACACGCCTTGCCATCGCCAACTACCAGCTCGGCTCGCTGGCCGAGCTGAATGCCGACATGTTGGCCAGCTGGGTCAAGTAGCGCCTATCGGTGCCTTGTTGCGCTCGCATTCTCATACTCGCGGGGGGCTCCAGCCCCCTGTTATTACCAGACAAAACCGGTGGCAATCCCCCTCTTTTCACTCGTCATTCACAACCAGATTGTTCTTCTCGCACACGACCACTCCAGCCGATTGCACCTTGCCATCGCTCTAACTTGACCTCTGTCATAAACGTGCGTTTGCTCGCGGTTAACCCCCTGCAGCCCGACTAGAATCAGGGTAGATAGGCGGCCTCATGGCCCGAGGAGGTTATCATGATCGAGTACACCAGCAAGCGCATCGTCTGCCCTCACTGTGGCCACCATACCCGGGTCGAGCTGGATGCCAGCCAGGGTGATCAGGAGTTTTACGAAGATTGCATGGCCTGTTGCAATCCGATCCACCTGCGGCTTCACCGCGACGAAGCCCGCGACTGTTTGCAGTTGTTTGTGGATGCAGACGACGAGCAACTGTTTTGATTGCGAGTCACAAAAGGCCGAGCATCTGTTTTGCCTGCAAGTCGCAAAGAGCTGAGCAGATGTTGTGACTGCGAGTCATAGAAGGTTGAGTGGATATTTTCACCATGTAAAAAACAAGGGCCTGCACACTGCAGGCCCTTGCTTATGAGGCGATTGAAACCGAGCCGTTTCCTTTCAGTGACCCGCGCGCGCCGCCAGTACCCGCTCCACCGTATCGACGATGGCCTGGGTCTGAGGATCGATCTCGATATTGGTCTGCCAACCAGCCTTGACCCAACCCAGATTGGTGCGGGCCAGGGTCTCGGGGATCAGGTGAACGCAGAACTCCCGCTCGCGCACCTCACCTATGGTCAGACTAATGCCGTCGATGCCGATGTACCCCTTGGTCAGCACATATTTCATCAGCTCGGGGGCGAGGCGATACCACACCTGACGGTTGTTGGGGGTGTCGATCACCGAGGTTACTTCCGCCATCCCGATAATGTGGCCAGACATGGCATGACCGCCGATCTCGTCGCCAAAGCGGGCAGCCCGCTCCACATTGACCTTGTCCCCCACCTGCAGCTTGCCGAGGTTGGTCAGGCGCAGGGTCTCCTGCATCAGATCGAAGCTGACCAGCTCACCCTCTACCCGGGTAACGGTCAAGCAGCAGCCGTTGTGGGCGACCGAAGCGCCGAGGGCCAGCCCTTCCCCGCACTCCCGGCTGGGCATGCGGATCACATGGGTACGGAAGTTGGGTTGCTCCTCGATGGCCACCAGTTCGGCGGTCCCCTGTACTATGCCAGTGAACATCTCTCGTCTCCTGCTACGGCAAAAAGGGCAGGTTAACCTCGGGCAGAGGGTGAGACAAGGGTACAGGCTGACAAGCTTGCGCCCGATCGCTATAGTGACGCCGTTCACATCCGGGTAAACAAGGAAAAAAGAAATGCAGGTATATCAATGTTGTGAAGCGATCCGTATCGCCTATAACCAGATTGGCTCCGGCGAACAGGGCTATGTGCCAAACGCCATTGCCGCCACTATTCGCGCCCTCAACGCGGTCGCCGCCGATGAGCGGGTACCCGCCGAGCTGCGTGAACAGGCTGCCTATGCTGCCGCCAACCTGCTGATCAGCGATCACGAAGACGCCTGATCCTGCCCCTCGGGGTGGCAACTATTTCGTCCTGGCTGAATTTCAGGCTAGAATGCCTCCCCCACCCTTTGCACTTTCGTCCGAAAGTGCAAAGGCTCTTCCTGATTTCCGCTCTTTCTCTATCTATCTGATCCACTCGGAGGTGTCAGTGCAACGTTATTGGTCCGAGGCGAAGCAGCTCGTCCGTCTAGCCAGCCCCATTCTGGTCGCCCAGGTGGCCCAGGTCGCCATGAACTTCGTCGATACCGTGATGGCGGGACAGGTGAGTGCGGTCGATCTGGCTGCCGTGTCGGTGGCCTCCAGCTTCTGGCTACCGGTGATCCTGCTGGTGCAGGGGATCATCATGGCGCTCACCCCCATCGTCTCCCAGCTCAATGGTGCCCGTAAACGCGAAGCCATTCGCCCGGCCGTTCATCAGGGTTTCTGGCTGGCACTGATCGTCACCCCGCTGGCGATGATCGCGCTTTATTACAGCCCGCTGGCGTTGCAGTTCATGGATGTGGAGCCTGTGATGGCGGCCAAGACCACTGGTTATCTGCACGCCATCCTGTGGGGCCTGCCCGCCTTCGTGATGTTCCAGGTGCTGCGCAACTTCAGTGAGGGGCTCTCCCACACCATGCCCACCATGGTGATCGGTTTTGTCGGGCTGGCGGTCAATATTCCCGCCAACTACATCTTCATTCACGGCCACTTCGGCATGCCGAAACTGGGCGGGGTGGGTTGTGGCGTGGCCACGGCCATCGTGCTGTGGGCCATGCTGCTGGCGATGATCCTCTATGTGAAGCTCTCCCGTCACTTCACCGAGATCCGGCTCTTCTCCCAGCTGGCTCGCCCCAACGGCAGCCGGATCTGGCGCTTGTTCCGCTTGGGCTTCCCCATCGCCATGGCGATCTTCTGCGAGGTGACCCTGTTTACCGTAGTGGCCCTGATGCTGGCCCCCTTCGGCGCCGAAACGGTGGCGAGCCACCAGATTGCGCTGAACTTCTCCAGCCTGGTCTTTATGCTGCCCCTCTCCATCGGGGTGGGTGTCACCATCCGGGTCGGTCACAGCATCGGCGAAGGGCAACCCCATCACGCCCGAGTGGCGGCTCGCACCGGCTTGATGCTGGGGATGGCCATCGCTGCTGCCACTGCCGCCATGACGGTACTGCTGCGCGAGCAGATCGCCTCCATCTATACCGATGATCAGCAGGTGATCGTCCTGGCGGCCATTTTGCTATTCTTCGCCGCCATCTATCAAATCTCCGACTCGGTGCAGGTGGTCGCGGCCGCCGCGCTGCGCGGTTACAAGGATACCCAGGCGATCTTCTACGTCACCATCGTCGCCTACTGGGGACTGGGGCTGCCCACCGGCATGATCCTGGGTCTGACCGACTGGCTGGTGCCGCGGATGGGGCCGCAGGGCTTCTGGATCGGCTTTATCGTCGGCCTCACCAGTGCGGCCCTGATGCTGGGGGCGAGATTGCGCTACATCTATGGCCGTTTTGCCACTCCGGAGGCCTGCACCACCCTGTCGCGATCTCAGTAACAGGGCTTGGCAAGCGACAACTCGCCTGCAAAATCAACAGGCTGCGCAAGAACTGGGCAAACAGTCTCCTTTGTGCATATGGCCTGTTGACAGCCTTGGGGGGCATGGGTAGTATGCCGACCACGTCAGCAGCGCTGGCGTAGTGAAGTAAGAGAAAGTGGGTTTATAGCTCAGTTGGTTAGAGCACTACCTTGACATGGTAGGGGTCGTTGGTTCGAATCCAATTAAACCCACCACTTTTTCTGTGATGCGTCCTTAGCTCAGCTGGTTAGAGCACCACCTTGACATGGTGGGGGTCGGTGGTTCGAATCCACTAGGACGCACCATCACAAAACACTGATTATGCGTCCTTAGCTCAGCTGGTTAGAGCATCACCTTGACATGGTGGGGGTCGGTGGTTCGAATCCACTAGGACGCACCATTCAGTTTGAAAGAAATGCAGATGTGGGTTTATAGCTCAGTTGGTTAGAGCACTACCTTGACATGGTAGGGGTCGTTGGTTCGAATCCAATTAAACCCACCACTTCTGCATAAAGAAATAAAAGTCGCATTGCGCACCCTGCGTCCTTAGCTCAGCTGGTTAGAGCATCACCTTGACATGGTGGGGGTCGGTGGTTCGAATCCACTAGGACGCACCAGATTAAAAAAGCCCGCTCATAGAGCGGGCTTTTTGCATTCTGCCATGCAGCCACTCCCCTGCCCCGCCAATCCGTTCAGCACAATTCGGCAATGGCGCAGAGCCTTGTTCCCATAAAAAGCCCGTCTCATCCGATAAA
Source organism: Aeromonas sp. S11(2024) (assembly GCF_041402345.1). NCBI lineage: Bacteria > Pseudomonadati > Pseudomonadota > Gammaproteobacteria > Aeromonadales > Aeromonadaceae > Aeromonas > Aeromonas sp. S11(2024). Next base: position 34,388 of record NZ_JBGLRC010000032.1, read on the forward strand.
CGACACGGGCCAGATCTATGCCGCCAGCGCCTCAGCTCTGCACGGCAATCTCGTACTTCTTTATCTTGCGATAGAGGGTGGCAATCCCAATCCCCAGCGCCTGTGCGGCCAGTTTTTTGTTGCCAAGCCGCTGCAGGGTCTCTTCTATCATCTGTTTCTCCATGCTCTCAAGGCCGCTCTCACCCGGAACGGGCTCAGGCAGTTTCTCCGGCGTGGCGGCGAGTGGAGCTGTGGCAGGCACATTGAACGCCGCATCCAGATTGGTCACCGGGATCGACTGGGCCGCCACGCGATGGGGCTCCTGATTGCGGATGATGTTGGGGGGCAGCAGGCTGGCATCGATCACCTCGCCCGCCTGGCTGACGTTGACCAGATATTCGATGAGGTTGCTGAGCTCGCGCACGTTTCCAGGCCAGCGATACCCCTTGAGCAGCGCCATCACCTCGGGCGCCAGACCGGGATAGACAATGCCAATGCGGCTGGTGTGGAGGTTGAGGAAGTAGTGGGTCAGCAGCTCCACGTCCCCTTCCCGCTCCCGCAGTGGCGGTAGGTTGAGGGGGATGACGTTGATGCGGTAGTAGAGATCCTCGCGAAACTTCCCCTCGGCTATGTATTGATCGAGATGCTGGTGGGTGGCGGCGATGATGCGAATATCCACCGGCACCGGTCGGCTGGCCCCGATGGGGGTCACCTCCCGCAGCTCCAGCACCCGCAGCAGCTTGGCCTGCATGGTGAGCGGCATGTCGCCAATCTCGTCAAGGAACAGGGTGCCCTGATGGGCCGCCTGGATCAGGCCCTGCTTGCCACCGCTGGAGGCACCGGTAAAGGAGCCCTTCACATAGCCAAACAGCTCGCTCTCCAGCAGTTGTTCGGGAATGGCGGCACAGTTGATGGCAATAAAAGGCTTGTCCTGCCGCGGACTCAGGCGATGGACAGCGCGGGCCACCACCTCTTTACCGGTGCCGCTCTCGCCACAAATCAGCACGCTGGAAGGACTCTGGGCGATGCGGTGCAGCAGTCGTTTGAGGGTGCGCATCGGCTTGCTCTCGCCGATCAGCTGATCGACCCGCACATCCGGATCCGGCTCCTGAACCTGACCGGAGTGGGACTGGTGAAAGGCCATCAAAAAGAGCTGCTGGCCCTGCACATGATGTAGCTGGCCGATGATCAGCTCCTGACGACCTTCAAAGGTGATGATGTGCTGAAGATGACCACTGAGCCCCTGTTGGGAGAAGGTGAGCGGTCGGATCCCCACTTCACGCCCCTGCAGCTGTTCCTGCTGGCAACCCAGATGATGGAGTGCCACCTCGTTGGCGTAGAGCAGTTGACTCTTGTCATCGAGCAGCAGGCAACCCTGATCCATGTTGGTCATCAGATTGAGGAACACCTTGTTGACCCCGTCCGACAGCCCGCGTGAATCGAGCAACTTGGCCACAAAGATGGTGGAGATGTGGCGCACATAGTCACACACATCCTGCAGATTGTTGTTGAGGCGCGCCTGTTGCTCGTCGCTGAAGGCCACCAGACTGATCACGCCGATGCAGCGCTCGTCCACCATGATGGGCACCCCGAGGAAGGCGCGCTCACGGCAGCTCTCCTTGCAGGTACAACCGTCACACACGGGATCATCGCTGGTGTGGGTAACGATCTTCTCCCGCTGGTTATCAATCACATAGCGCAGCAGGCGGGAGTCGCCCTCCAGCTGACGTCCGAAGAACTTGCCATAGGGCCCGGTGCCAGCCACCCGAACCATATCGGCATCCACAATCTCGACCTCAAGCTGCAGCACACTGGCCAGCATCTTGGCAAAGCGCAAGATGGTCGGCTGGATCTGCATCAACAGACACTGGTTGCTCACGGATCTCATCCATCATTCCTTTTTGTTCTTGTTATCCTCCCCCTAAAGGGAGTCATGCTGGCCAGATACTAAGGGATATCAGGGGGAACTACTTCGGGGGGGATCACGAAAAGGGAAATGGCGTGTCGCTACAGCTCGCACTATGTGCAGGCTGGTCTGGGGAAAGAGAATGGGGTGTTATAAACGGCAAAAGGCTGCCTGGCATTCGGCAACCTGTTGCCGCCAATAGCAATTTTTAACTGGGTGAGCCTGAGTCTGGATTGGATTGGCGCTCTTCGTCTCCACGTGCCTGACGCCGCTCGATTGCTTCCTTGATGAGCTCCTCCTTCTGCTTGTCGAGATCCGCCAATAACTGCTGCTTCTTTTCATCTGACAGCTCGCTGTTATGCTCAACCTCTTTTTTCTGCTGCTCCAGCTCATCAAGCTTTTCCCGGCTCAGCCCGATACGCTGCGCCACCAAATTATCCCAAGCAATCTGGGTCAGGCTTCGCTCCTGCTCCTTGCGAGCCAACACAGGACGTTCATAGGTCGCATTAAATGCATCCCGACTTGCATTCAAGGTCACCTTGTCGTCAGCAAGCTGGATACTTTTCTGCTGCGTTTCGGCATATTCACTCGTCCGGGTCGTCCCCAGCGCTGGCTGCACTAATTGATATCGGGCTGTACCAATGATCATTATTCGCTCTCCACTCTCGTCTAAGCGGCGAACAAAGCAATATTTGCGCCATGAATAAATTTACGAAAGAGCATAAAAACGGAAAATCACTCGCATCCACTGCGACTTCCGAGGCACAGATAAAATTCAATAAAAACATAAAGATGAAAACACATGCGGTGGAATAAGCCACTCGGGCCAACCAAGCCTGCTGATCTGCGGACTCCATCGACAGATCATGCTGAATGTGGGGAAAACAACCTCTGATATGACATTTGGTTCACGCGCCGCGTACCTGTTTCAAGACTTGGCACTCATGGTCGAAATCCGCTTTATCTTGCGGCTGAATGTAACTTTGCCAGCGGGCAAACAGCTCGGCCGTCGGATATCGATGCAGACGAATACCGGTGCGATAGAGTTTGGGAAAAAGTGGGTCTGGCTGGGATCTCACGACCAGACCGCGCAGCTTCTCGCCAGAGGGAATGGCAATCACCAACTCATCCCCCTCTTTCAACCGTATGGCCCCCAGAATACCGATGCCGCCGATGGCTATGTCGCGCACTACTACATAGGGCACCGGGTTGAGCAACTCCAGAAACCAGTTGCGACGGCGACATTCTGCCTTGTAACCACCGCCACTGAGGATAAAACGGCGGTGTCTGCGCCAGTCATAACCGGTAGGCAATGCCGGGTCATAGCGCGATTTTGCCTGCCCCACAGGATCAGATTGCTCACTTGTGCCCATCCGGTTTCCCTCACTGGCATTGGTTAAACAGTGTCAGTCAGCTCTTTTTCAACTATAGCTGTCGCCGTTAGGCCCGGGGCTCAGGGTTGGATAGGGGGACGACAGATGTATCACGAGGCAATGATGTGGTACGAACCGTTTCCACGAGAAGAGCCGCAGCGATGCAATCTGACTTAGCCGGGCAGATGAAGTGCCAACCAGACCGCCAGCGGGATCACCAGCACAGAGAGGGCATTGCCGCCGAGCACGATACTGGCCACCTTGTCCGGCTGACAGTGATACTGCTCGCAGAGCATGTAATTCAAGACCGCAGGGGGCAAGGAAACCGACAACATCAACAGCGGGATCCACTCCGTCTTGAGGGGCAACAGCCAGATCGCCAGCAGCAGCGACAATCCTCCCGCCAGCAGATAGAGCAGGTTGCACTTGAGCGCGAGGCCAAGGTGATCGAGCTCTCCCTCCATCAGGCGAATACCCAGCGCAAAGAGCATCAGGGGCACCGAGATCTGGCCGAGCAGCGAGGCCGTGGTCACCACATATTCCGGCAACGTGATATGCAGGTTGGCCACCAGCAAACCTGCCAGCGCGGCCCACAACACAGGGCTGCGCAGCCACAGCCAGCGGGAGGTATTGGCCGAGAGGATAAACATGCCGACCGAAAAGTGCAGCAGATTGGAGAGCACAAAGAGGATCACGATGGCCCCCAGTTGCTGCTCGCCAAATGCCAGCACCATCAAGGGGATACCAAGATTGCCGGTATTTCGGAACATGGCGGGCAAGATCAGCGCTGCCCGCTCAATTCCTTTGAGTTTGAGCAGCGCGAGCAGCAGACCGGGTAACAGAATAACCAGCGCCCCCGCAGCAATCAGCGGCAGATGCTCCGCCAGCACCAGCGGATACTTGACCAGCGCGGAGAAGACCAGCGCCGGGGTAAACAGCTCGATATTGGCCCGATTGACGTAACCGAGCGCGGCCCCCGGTCGCAATCGCCCGTAGAGGGCGCCGAGCCCGACCACACCGAACACCGGAATGACGATATTGAGCAAGGCGCTGAACATGGGCGGCGTCCGTTACAGTTCGCGGGCCGGTTTGCCCATCAGCACCACCGGATCCAGCGTCACTTCCAGTGCGCCATTGCTTACCCAGAGCTGACCATCGGAGATAGTGCAGGTGAGCTGCATGGTGCGCTCGACCATGGCGGTGAGCGGCAGAGTCTGGCTGTCGGAGAGTTCGATGATGCTGAGGTTGTCATGCTGGCTCAGCTTGCCCTGGTTCTGCTTCCACCAGACGCTGGTGCCACGACCGCCGTAGAGGTAGAGCACCACCTGACGGGCGCGGTTGCAGGCTTTTTTGAGCCGTTTTTCATCGGGTTGGCCCAGCTCGATCCAGAGCTCTATTTCGTCCGAGTAGTTCTTGCACCAGAGCTCGGGTTCATCATCGGCGCTCAATCCCTTGGTGAATTCCAGTCGCTCGGCAGCGTGCCAGGCAAAGGCCGCCAGCCGGATCATCATCCGCTCATCGGTTTCGGAGGGGTGGCGCGCCAGCGTGAGGGAGAAGTCCTGATACAGATTGCGATCCATATCAGACAAACTGATCTGGGCCTTGAATACGGTTGCCTTGAGAGCCATAGAAAACCTTGAACACCTGATAAGAGAAGGGTGAGTGGGAAATACGGGCGCCAGTGTAATCAAAATCGGCGGCAGGTTCGACCATCCTGACCAAAGATTTCCCCTTCCCTGCCGGGATAAGTGCTTTAAAAGACACAAAAAACAAATGCCAGTCCGAAGACTGGCATTTGGCGGCATGGAGAAGCGACTCACTTCTCGGCGGACTGTACCCCGAACGCGTTCAGCAGCATGCAACAGGTCACTGCCACCGCCACGAATCCGCTCAGAAAGATAAAGGGCATGGCCCCGTATCCCAGTACTGTCCAGATGGTGTGTTCAAGAAGACTCATTGTTGTGTCCTTCATCCGGTGAAAGGTGTGTTCCTTCTGGCGGATATTGGCTCCGCTCTTGATGCCTCCATTTGACCTCAATCAGCGGTTGGGTCCTATGCCACCAAAGTGATAAATGCAGGGTTCATTTGCGCTGGATCAAGCTTTTTGGCCAAATATCCATGCAGTTCAAGCAATTACCACCGCCAATCAAGGATAGACACAAACACGGCAGAATAAAAAAACGCGCCGAATGGCGCGTTTCTTGGACAGCACAGGCAAGGGATCAGTTGTCGCACAGATCGCTTGGCATGTCCTGACGCAGACGGGTCCACAGCTTGCCGGACTCGATACCGTACTGACGCACCGTCATGAACACGGCTTCGTGGTTCTTGGTCTCCGCCAGATTGAGCAGGGTCTTGTAGTAGGCATCTGCGGTCTCGCGGGCCTGCTTGTCGGAGAAGTAGTAGCTGCCGACCCGGCTGTACAACCCTTTGAAACCGTTCAGGATCAGGGCGTAGATCGGATTGCCGGAAGCAAATGCCAGCTGGTGGTGCAGGCGATAATCGAACTCGGCATAAGCCTGGGCGTTGTTCTCGACCCCATCGGCACCACGCAGGATCTCGGCGGCCTGTTCCGGATTGTGACGGATCGCCCCGCGGATAAAGATGGTGCAGATGTGGGTACGGGCGGAAAGCAGCTGAGCTATCAGATCAGGTACCTTGTCCTGATCCAGACGAGCCAACGTCTCCAGAATATTGAGGCCGGAGGTTTCCCAGAAATTATTCACCTTGGTCGGCTTACCATGCTGTATGGTCAACCAGCCATCACGGGCCAGTCGCTGCAGCACTTCGCGCAAGGTGGTCCGCGTCACCCCGATCAACTCGGATAATTCACGCTCGGCGGGCAGAATAGATCCGGGAGGAAAGCGATTGTTCCAGATGGACTCGATGATGTATTCCTCGGCAAACCCAGCTGGGCTCTGCGCTTTTATAACCATGAATTGACTCTGTTGTAATGCGTAAAAAGGCTGACGAATGATATCAAAGCGATGATGGCTGGCAAGCATAAGGTCAGTCCTCTGCTCACATATGGCAAATATAGTGTTGGGAATATGTATCTAATCGCCGCAGGGGAGCCAGCCAACCCCGACAAGGTGGTTATAAAACAGACACATGGGCAGAGATCCATCGGCTATCATTTATAATCGTCACGCTTTTTGATTAAAATCACGAGGAATCAGACAGATAAAGGCCAACATCCGGAGGCACAGGTCGAATCATCCTTGACTGCATAGAAGCAGATCCTAACAACAAAGTTGAGACCCATTATCATGCCAATAAGCCTAGGGCAGGCATTTGCCAAGAACTTCTTGGGCAATGCACCACAGTGGTATAAAAGCGCCATCTTGCTATTTCTGGTGATCAATCCGATTGCCTTCCACCTTGATCCTTTCATTGCGGGCTGGTTACTGGTCGTTGAGTTTATCTTCACCCTGGCCATGGCCCTCAAGTGCTACCCCCTGCAACCGGGTGGTCTGCTCGCGATCGAAGCCGTGTTGATCGGCATGACCTCCGCCGATCAGGTCAAACACGAGCTGGTCGCCAATATCGAAGTGCTGCTGTTGCTGGTGTTCATGGTGGCAGGCATCTATTTCATGAAGCAGCTGTTGCTCTATGTCTTCACCAAGCTGCTAATCGGTGTACGCTCCAAGATCCTGCTCTCCCTCTCCTTCTGTCTGGTCTCAGCCTTCCTGTCAGCCTTTCTCGATGCCCTGACCGTGATTGCCGTGGTGATCAGCGTCGCCACCGGCTTTTACGCCATTTATCACAAGGTCTCGTCCGGCAAGGAGTTTGGTCACAGCCATGACCATACCGATGATAAGGAAGTCGCCGAGCTCAATCGCCAGGATCTCGACGATTTTCGCGCCTTCCTGCGCAGCCTGATGATGCATGCCGCCATCGGTACGGCGCTGGGTGGTGTCTGCACCCTGGTGGGTGAGCCGCAAAACCTCATCATCGGCGAGCAAGCCAGCTGGAACTTCGCCGAATTTGCCATTCGTATGTCCCCTGTGACCGTCCCCGTCTTTATCTGCGGTCTGCTGACCTGCGTGCTGGTAGAGCAGTTCCGCTGGTTTGGCTATGGTGCACGCCTGCCGGACACGGTGCGTGCCATCATGGAGGAGTACAACCGCTACGAAGAGGCAAAACGCAGCCCGCAAGACAAGGCCAAGCTGATCGTTCAGGCATTGATTGCGGTCTGGCTGATCGTCGGTCTGGCCATGCACCTGGCAGCCGTTGGCCTGATTGGCCTCTCGGTCATCGTGCTGGCCACCTCCCTGACCGGGATCACCGAGGAGCACTCGCTGGGTAAAGCCTTCCAGGAGGCACTCCCCTTCACCGCCCTGCTGGCGGTCTTCTTCAGCGTGGTCGCCGTCATCATCGATCAGCAGCTGTTCAAGCCGGTGATCCAGCTGGTACTGGCAGCCAAACCGGAGAACCAGCTGGCCCTCTTCTATCTGGCCAACGGGGTGCTCTCCATGGTCAGTGACAACGTCTTTGTCGGCACCGTCTACATCAATGAGGTGAAGACGGCCATGCTCAATGGTGCCATCGACCGCGCCCAGTTCGATCTGCTGGCGGTAGCCATCAACACAGGTACCAACCTGCCGTCGGTCGCCACCCCCAATGGTCAGGCCGCCTTCCTGTTTATGCTCACCTCGGCATTGGCGCCGCTGCTGCGTCTCTCCTATGGCCGCATGGTCTGGATGGCGCTGCCCTACACATTGGTGCTGGGGCTGATCGGCTTTTTCTCTGTCGAATTGCTGCTTGGTCCTGCCACCGAGTGGTTCTATCAGCATGGATGGCTGATGATGGAGAGTGCGCTGCCAGCGGTACAGCCGGCGCTGCATTAATCCGCTGCAACGGAACCCGAGGGCCCTTTCAGGGCCCTTTTCTTTTCTGCCCCGCTCTGCTCTAATTCAGCCACTGTTTTTTCTGAGAGATCAATGAGATGATCGAGTTTCTCCGCCGTATCGCCGCCCATCGGCTGGCCTGGGGTCTGTTGGCAGCATCAGCCCTGTTCCTCGAGTTGTGCGCCCTCTTCTTCCAGCATGTGCTGGGCCTCTCCCCGTGCGTGATGTGCGTTTACGAACGGTTGGCGACCCTGGGTGTGCTGGCCGCCGGTCTGCTCGGCATGGTGGCGCCGGATAAGTGGTATGTTCGCTGGAGTGCCATGTTGCTATGGGGCTACAGTGCCTTCCGCGGCTTCCAGCTGGCCCTCAAGCATGTGGACTATCAGGTCAACCCCTCCCCGTTCAACGTCTGCAGCCCGTTTGCCGACTTCCCGAGCTGGGCTCCGCTCGATCAGTGGCTCCCCTGGCTTTTTATGCCGGAAGGGGATTGTGCCCAGATCACCTGGCAGTTCTTCGGTTACTCCATGCCCCAGTGGCTGGTCGTCATCTTCGCCGCTTACCTGTTGGTCTTCACCGTAGTGGCCATCGGCAATCTGGTGAAAGGGCGCTGCTGCAACTGATCATCATGGCCGTGTGGAGATAAAAAGGGGGAGCCATCATGGCTCCCCCTTCTCGTTCTGGTTGACCGTATTTCTGGTTATGCCTTGGCTGTACTCATCTTGGCCTTGACCGCGCCGATTACCATGGGCAACAGGGAGATACCGATGATGCCGAAGATCAGCAGGGTAAAGTTGTGACGCACCACCGGCAGATTGCCAAAGAAGTGGCCGGCATAGACGAAGGAGAGTACCCACAGCAGGCCGCCAACCAGGTTGAACGCCAGGAAGCGCGGATAGGTCATGGCCCCCATCCCTGCCACGAACGGCGCAAAGGTACGCACAATAGGCAGGAAGCGGGTGATGATGATGGTCTTGCCACCATGCTTGGCATAGAAGGCGTGGGTCTTCTCCAGATAATCCCGGCGGAAGATTTTGGAGTCCGGGTTGCGGAACAGCTGCTCGCCGAAGAAGTGACCAATGGTGTAGTTGACCACGTTGCCCAGCACGGCAGCGATGATCAGCACGGCCGCCAGGGTATGGACGTCCAGCACGCTGCCCACGGTAAGCGCACCGGCGGCAAACAGCAGGGAGTCACCCGGCAGGAACGGCGTCACTACCAAGCCGGTTTCACAGAAGATGATGAGAAACAGGATGGCGTAAACCCAGACGCCATAGTTCTCGAACAGCTCTTTCAAATGCACGTCAACGTGCAGGATAAAGTCGATTGCAAAGAGGATCAGATCCATTTTTTCCATACCCATAAAGTGAACGGCGTGGAGTCTACGCCAATGCCATCCGGGCGACAATCACCGGGGCAGCCTCTTTTTCATCCCGCAGCGCCCACCTTCAAATGAAACCGTTTTTCCGCTTCCGTCGAGGGTGGGAACACAAAGAGTGATGTCGAGCGTGGTGTTGAAAAGGTGAACTAGGAGGCCTGTTCCAGCTCGCTGCGCACTGCTGGGGGAAGACAACGCTCCCAGCCCCATAGCAACACCAGCAGCAGGGTCACATCATCGAACCAACCCAGCAAGGGCACCACGTCGGGGATAAGATCCACCGGACTGATGCCATAGAGCAGGATAAGGATCACCAGGCCCCTCGCCCACCAGGGGGTACCGGGATGGCGAAAGCCCTGATAAAGACGACGAAGTCGTTGCCAAATCAGCCAGCGTTTACGGCTCATGATTCGATCAACTCGCTGCGCAGCCGCTGGATCTGATCCCGCAGTGCCGCCGCCTGTTCGAACTCCAGATCCCGGGCATGTTGGAACATCTGTTCCTCCATCCGCTTGATCTCTTTGGCAATCTCGCTGGCTGAGCGGACATGGTACTCCCCTTGCGGCTCGGCTGCCTTGCGCATCCCCTTGCCTGGTTTGCCTGCCGTGCGGCTGCCCCCCATATCCATCACATCGCCAATGGATTTGTTGAGCCCTTTGGGGGTGATCCCATGCTTGAGGTTATAGGCATGCTGCAAGGCGCGGCGCCGCTCGGTCTCCTCAATGGCGACCTTCATCGAGTTGGTGATGGTATCGCCGTAGAGAATGACCTTGCCGTTGAGGTTACGCGCCGCCCGGCCGATGGTCTGGATCAGCGAGCGGGTCGAGCGCAGGAAGCCCTCTTTATCCGCATCCAGAATCGCCACCAGCGACACCTCCGGCATGTCGAGACCTTCCCGCAGCAGGTTGATGCCCACCAGTACATCGAACTTGCCGAGGCGCAGATCGCGGATGATCTCCACCCGCTCGACCGTGTCGATATCGGAGTGGAGATAGCGCACCTTGACGTCGTGCTCCGCCAGATACTCGGTCAAGTCTTCCGCCATCCGCTTGGTCAGGGTCGTGACCAGCACCCGCTCCTCGACGGCGACCCGCTTGCGGATCTCGGAGAGCAGATCGTCCACCTGCGTGGTCACCGGACGCACCTCGATCTCCGGATCGAGCAAGCCGGTTGGGCGCACCACCTGCTGCACCACATCGCCGCCGGATTTCTCCAGCTCGTAGGGGCCGGGAGTCGCCGAAACAAACACCGTCTGCGGCATCTGCGCTTCAAATTCGTCGAACTTGAGCGGCCGGTTGTCCAGCGCCGAGGGGAGCCGGAAGCCGTACTCCACCAGGGTCTCCTTGCGGGAGCGGTCCCCTTTGAACATGGCGCCAATCTGCGGCACCGTGACATGGGACTCATCGATGATGAGCAAACCATCCCCCGGCAGGTAGTCAAACAGGGTGGGCGGCGGCTCCCCCGGCGCACGGCCGGAGAGGTAGCGGCTGTAGTTCTCGATGCCGGAGCAGTAACCCAGCTCCTGCATCATCTCCATGTCGAACTGGGTGCGCTGGCTGATGCGCTGCTCCTCCACCAGCTTGTTGAGAGACAACAGCTGCTCGCGGCGACTGCGCAGCTCCTCCTTGATATGCTCGATAGCCCCCAGAATGGTCTCCCGCGGGGTAGCGTAGTGGGTCTTGGGGTAGATGGTATAGCGCACCACCGTCTGCTCGATGGCGCCGGTCAGCGGGTCGAACTGGGAGAGGCGCTCCACCTCTTCATCAAACAGCTCTACCCGCAGGGCCAGCTTGTCCGATTCGGCAGGGTAGATGTCGATCACTTCACCGCGCACCCGGAAAGTACCGCGTTGAAACGCCATGTCGTTACGGGTGTACTGCAGCTCGGCGAGACGGCGCAGGATATCCCGCTGGTTGATCACATCCCCCACTTTGAGATGCAGCATCATGCTCAGATAAGCTTGGGGATCCCCCAGACCATAGATGGCCGACACCGAGGCGACGATCACCACGTCGCGCCGCTCCAGCAGTGCCTTGGTGGCGGACAATCGCATCTGCTCGATGTGATCGTTGATCGAGGCATCCTTCTCTATAAAGGTGTCAGTGGTCGGCACATAGGCTTCGGGCTGGTAATAGTCGTAGTAGGAGACGAAATACTCCACCGCGTTGTCGGGGAAGAACTCCTTCATCTCACCATAGAGCTGGGCGGCCAGGGTCTTGTTGGGAGCCAGGATCATGGTCGGGCGGTTCAGGGTGGCGATGACGTTGGCCATGGTGAAGGTCTTGCCCGAACCGGTCACCCCGAGCAGGGTCTGATGGGCCAGCCCTGACTCGATGCCATCCAGCAGTTGGGCAATCGCCGAGGGCTGATCCCCGGCGGGTTGAAACTGGCTGGCTAACTTGAACAATTTGCTCATGAACACTCCCGACACAAAACAGCAGAGGAGCAGTGTAACCGAGGGTTTGGCAGCGGTACACCGGTGCCATCATCCCGCGAATGGCTTGACCACCCAGGACACCTTCTGTATGATGCTCCTCCTTGCCTGATGTTCCCCCGTAGTTCAGTCGGTAGAACGGCGGACTGTTAATCCGTATGTCACTGGTTCAAGTCCAGTCGGGGGAGCCAATTTCTCACCATCTCGGTGCAAGTTATCCACTTTAGTGCCCTCTCCTGCCAATTTTAATGCACAAGATCCTTCTTGCTGCTGACGCTCCCTTTTGTTACCCGTTCCGGCACGACAGAGTATTCTCCTGTCGCATCTAACTATTTGATTTTTATACAAACATTTTTCTTCCGGTATTTTTTGAACAGCCCTTGCATCCCAGTGCTGGCGCGGCTTTCAGGGCGATAAACAAGTTTCATAAACAGGGTTATCCACAGATTCTGTGGGTAAGTGCAGCAAGCCCCGTCAGGACGCAGGATTGCCCTTGATGGCCCCCGGCAAAGAGTCATTTTGCTGGCCAACCTGATTTTATGCTGTTTTTTTGCTCCCTCCGAAACCACCTGGTGACAGGCTCTATTGGCACTTTTCAGAAGCATCTTTTTGCCAACCCATGCCCCGTGGGCGAACGGGCAAATATCAAGCTGATTTGCCCCTCTATCCACCATGGCGGCCATCGGTTGAATCTGCTGAAACTGATCCCCGCCAAGCAGCTGAACAGCAGAATCTAAAATATCGGCCTGCGCCAGAGCACTTCGGTCGCGGGCAGCAGATTTCACTAATTGACAACGACGGTTACAGCAAAAATTGCCAGATTTCATCCGCTTGTCTCCCTATCACGCCGCCGGTTCCACAAATAGCGTCCGATAACGTCCGATTAATCGCTTCCCTGCGCTTCTTTATTGGGGATAGATCCGGCACAATATCGACCCCACTTTTTTCCTCGGTTTTTCCGGGCATGACCATAGATTTCGTGACACTGCTACATCAAAGCGACTCCCTGCTGCTGTTCGTGGTATTGGCCTTCGGCCTGCTGCTTGGCAAGGTGCGAATTGGCAACTTTCAGATTGGCAACACCATAGGTGTGCTGTTTACCGCCCTGCTGTTTGGCCAGATGGGCTTCGAATTTGCGGCCACCACTGAAAACGTCGGCTTTATGCTATTCATCTTCTGTGTGGGGATCGAGGCAGGCCCTCACTTCTTCAGCGTCTTCCTGCGCGACGGCATCCACTACATCACCCTGACCCTGGTGATCTTGCTGACCGCCCTGCTGCTGACGGTGGGGCTGGCCAAGTTCTTCAATCTGGGGCCGGGCATGGCGGCGGGGATCCTGGCCGGTTCCCTCACCTCGACCCCGGCGCTGGTGGGTGCCCAGGATGCCTTGCGTAGCGGTCTGCTCAACCTGCCTCATCAAACCGATATGCAGGCGGTGCTGGACAACATGGGCATCGGCTACGCCCTGACCTATCTGGTGGGTCTGGTTGGCCTGATGCTGGTGGTGCGCTATCTCCCGTCGCTGGCACGACTCGATCTCAATACCGAGGCGCAAAAAATCGCCCGCGAGCGGGGTCTCTCCGACAGCGAGAGTCGCAAGACCTATCTGCCCATCATCCGCGCCTATCGGGTGGGCCCCGAACTGGCAGCCTGGATCGGTGGCCGTACCCTGCGCGAGACCGGCATCTATCCCCATACCGGCTGCTATGTAGAGCGAATCCGTCGCAACGGCATTCTGGCCAGTCCCGATGGCGATGCCGTCATTCAGGAAGGGGATGAGATCGCCCTGGTGGGCTATCCCGAGAGCCACGAGAAGCTGGACGTCAACTATCGCAACGGTAAAGAGGTTTTCGACCGCAACTTGCTTGACCTACAGATCGTTACCGAAGAGATAGTGGTAAAGAATGACTCCGTGGTAGGCCGCCATCTGGTGGAGCTCAACCTCACCGAGAAAGGGTGCTTCCTCAACCGGGTAGTGCGCTCCCAGATCGAGATGCCGTTCGATCGCAACATCATGCTGCAAAAGGGCGACGTGTTGCAGATCAGCGGCGAGAAGCAGCGGGTCAAACTGCTGGCCAACAAGATCGGCTTTATCAGCATCCACAGCCAGACCACGGATCTGGTGGCCTTCACCACCTTCTTCGTACTCGGCCTGCTGATCGGCTCCGTTTCGCTGGTGTTCGGTCAGATCGAATTCGGTCTCGGCAACGCCGTCGGCCTGCTGCTGGCAGGCATTCTGATGGGTTACCTGCGGGCCAACCACCCGACGGTCGGCTATGTGCCGCCCGGCGCGCTCAGATTGGCCAAGGATCTTGGTCTGGCGGTCTTTATGGTGAGCACGGGCCTGAAAGCCGGTGGCGGCATCCTCGACCACCTCAGCGAGGTGGGTACGGTAGTGCTCTTCTCCGGCATGCTGGTGACCACCTTGCCAGTGCTGGTCGGCTATCTGTTCGGGGTCTGGGTGCTCAAGATGAACCCGGCACTGCTGCTCGGTGCCATCACAGGTGCCCGTACCTGTGCCCCGGCGATGGATGTGGTCAACGAGGCAGCCAACAGCTCCATTCCGGCGCTCGGTTATGCCGGTACCTATGCGGTGGCCAACGTGATGCTGACCCTGGCGGGCTCCTTTATCATCGGCTTCTGGTTCTAGCCAGCAGCCATCACATTACCGCTAACAAAGAAGGGAGCCTCAGGCTCCCTTCTTGCTATCTGCCCCGCTAGAGAGATGTAGATCAGGTTCATTAGTGTGGCGTCACCTCCCCCCCACCATCTGCGCTGAAATCTGGCACTAACCCACTCTTCCTATTCCACAATGGCCTATGCTCTGCTCTGCTCTGCTCTGCTCTGCTCTGCTCTGCTCTGCTCTGCTCTGCTCTGCTCTGCTCTGCTCTGCTCTGCTCTGCTCTGCTCTGCTCTGCTCTGCAATGAATGATGGCAGATCCCGTGTCTAGTCCAGAAATAGGTTTACACATTTTCAACTAGCATTTCTCTACTCAGAACCCCCTATGTACCGCATCGGGGGTTCTGTATTTCAACGCATGATGCGGCCGCTCCGCGTTGTAAATA
>NZ_JBGLRC010000033.1:0-37773 GCF_041402345.1 Aeromonas sp. S11(2024)
TACGGTGACTCCGGATAACACGGTAGGGGTACCGTTTTGTTATCCGGTTTGAAGCCGTATGACCACTCCCTTTTGTGGGCAACTGTCAGGTGAATACCATCTCCATACACCAAGGGCAAGGAGTTGGGCAACTCGGGTCGCTATACCGAAACCACCCTCACCGCAGGCACATCAGGGCGGGATGCCACCCTGCTGGGGGCGCAGGTCAGTGGTGACAAGGTCAGGGCCGATATCGGCCGCAACCTGACCTTCACCAGCCAGCAGGACCGCGACCACTACCAGAGCAAACAGAGCAGCATCGCGGCCGGGGGCAGCTTTACCTTTGGCACCATGACCGGCTCCGGGTATATCAACGCCAGTCGCCAGAAGATAAACAGCGACTACCAGAGCGAAGTGGAGCAGGCGTAGAACTTTAAAAAATATCAATCTGTTGAGGTGCACTGATGCAACCGTTTGAGATATTGAGTGATGAAGAGTTCGATGAGCTGGAAGCACTGCTGGAGCGCTATGGCAGTGACAATAGCATTGCTTCAATGTCGATGCTGGATGGCTTTTTAACTGCGGTGGTCTCTGGCCCTCACCTCATCATGCCAAGTACCTGGCTCCCTGCAATTTGGGGAGGCGAGCAGGATCAACCCGAGTGGCAAAGCGAAGCCGAACTGGAACGCTTTATCGATCTGGTAATGCGCCACAGCAACGACATTGCGACCACCTTGACCTATGCGGCAGAAGACTATTTCCCAGTGGCACCGGAATTTGAGCGACACGGGGAATGGGTCCCGCTGATCCACGACTGGTGTGGTGGTTACCTGGGAGGTCTTGAGCTGGCGCCATGGCCCACACTGTCCGCACCTGAAGCTGCCGCACTGGCGATGATATCTGAACCGCTGGAGAAGATGCCTACATCGTTGGAGGCTCTCAGCAATGAACACTTGCAAGAGCAAGCCACCAAGGCCCGCTTTGCTGCTCGTATCCTTCATGCCCACTTTCTGGCGCAACGAAGTGAACGCCCGGAGCGCTCGCAACCAGTAGTTGCACCCATCAAGATTGGCCGCAACGAGCAGTGTCCCTGTGGCAGCGGTAAGAAGTACAAGCAGTGCTGTTTGCACTGACCAACAAAAATAGATAACAAGAGAGGGCCAATGGCCCTCTCTTGTTTTGGGTAACTTGAAGGGAATAGTGGCAATGACCTGTCCAAAGGAGTGTTATCAAGGGGTAGGACAGCCAACACCTAATGGTATACTCACTGGCATACTAAAAATCGCAGAAACAAAAAAGCCCAACCAAATAAATCAGTTGGGCTGTATAGATGGCGGAGGAGGTGGGATTTGAACCCACGGATGGTCGCCCATCGCCGGTTTTCAAGACCGGTGCATTCAGCCGCTCTGCCACCCCTCCGAACGGCGTGCATACTACGCTAAGCCCTTGTTCATATGCAATACATATTTCCTGTGGGATAGTGTGCGGGAGCAAAATGGCAGGTGGCTTGAAATTGTTCCTCGTCATCCCTATTTGTTCTACATACAATGCGTAAACATGCAGTAACAAACAGCGATCACGAGGCGGCTGCTCGCCGTCTCACCCGGACATCAAGAGGACACCCAAGATGGATACCCGTTCTATCTACACTGGCACCCAAAGTGCCGTACGCGATACCAACAAGGTGCTGCGTAACACCTATATGCTGCTCTCCCTCACTCTGGGCTTCTCTGCCGTGGTGGCGGGGGTCGCTACCGTGATGAACATGCCGCCGCTGCACTGGGCCGTGTTCCTGATCGGTGTCTACGGTCTGATGTTCCTGACCGAGAAGAATCGCAACAACGGCATGGGGCTGGTCTTCACCTTCGCCCTGACCGGTCTGCTGGGCTATAGCCTGGGCCCCATCATCAACATGTACATGAACAATGGTGGTGGCGAGATCGTGATGACCGCCCTTGGCGGCACCGCGCTCACCTTCTTCGGTCTGTCGGCCTATGCCCTGACCACCAAGCGTGACCTCTCTTTCATCGGCGGCATGCTGTTCGTCGGTTTCTGGGTACTGCTGGTGGCCATGATTGCCAACATCTTCCTGCAGATGAGCGCCCTGAGCCTGGCGCTGTCCGCCATGTTCATGCTCTTCTCCTCCGGTGCCATCCTGCTGACTACCCAGCAGATCGTGCGCGGCGGCGAGACCAACTACATCTCTGCCACCGTCACCCTGTATGTCTCCATCTACAACATCTTCCTGAGCTTGCTGAGCCTGCTTGGCGGTAACCGCAACTAATCAAAAACCCCGCTTCGGCGGGGTTTTTATTGGCGCCGATTTTTGTCAGGATAAGTTGTAAATCAAGGATATGAAGCGAAGTGGCCCTGATTTGGATCAGGGCCACTTCGCGCTTGGCGGGTTACTATCTCGCTCTCGTTTCGATCAAGGGTTTCACCTGTCTCATGCCGATGGATCTCTCTGGCCTGCTGCGCCGACTGCTGATTGATAGTCACATCGATTTTGCTTCGCTCAAGGGTGGTGCCTAGCATGCCCATGGAATTCTCCGGTTTGTTACGCCGACTGCTGACCGATAGTCACATCTACTTCGCTCTCAAAGTGCTGCTGGCCATTCTCGGTCTGCTCGCCTTCACCCTGGCCACCGGCAATATCCAGCTCACCGTGCTGCTCTCCCTCGGGGTCGTAGCGGGCGCCATCGCCGAAACCGACGACAGCCTGTGGGGACGGCTCAAAAACCTCGCCATGACGCTGATTTGCTTCATGTTTGCGTCCCTGTGCGTACAGTATCTCTACCCCACCCCCTGGCTGTTTGCCATCGGGCTGGCCAGCTCCACCTTTATCTTCGTGATGGTGGGGGCGCTCGGTGCTCGCTACGCCACCATCAGCTTCGGCTCGCTGCTGATCGCCATCTACACCATGCTGGGGGCCGCCAAGGCACCGGATCTCTTCTACCAGCCGCTGGCCCTCGGCGCTGGCGCCCTCTGGTACGGGCTGGTCTCGTTTATCTGGCTCTGGCTCCTGCCCTACAAGACCCTGCACGAGCAGCTGGCCCAGAGCTACTTCGCCCTTGGCCGCTACCTGCTGGAAAAGTCCCGCTTCTTCCCTGCGGACGAGCACGGCGCCCAGGCCATTCGCCACAATCTGGCCCAGCTCAACATCAATCTGGTGAGCGCACTGACCCTCACCAAATCGGCCCTCAACGCCCGCCTGAGCCGCCGCCATCCGGCGAGCCCCGAGCTGGCCAGCCTGCTGCGCCTCTATCTGCTGGCGCTGGAAATCCACGAGCGTGCCACCTCCAGCCACTATCCCTACAGCCGACTGGAAGCCGAGCTCAAGCAGGGCATAGTACTGGAAGGATTTCAGGAGGTATTCCTGCAACTCTCCGAGGCATGCCAGCGGCTCGGGTACGCCATTCTGGTGCACAAGCCCTATGCCCATAACAAGCGCATCCACTGGACGCTGGAGGCCCTTGGCGATCAGCTGGAGTTCACCAATCTCAAGCAGCACTACCCGAAAACCCTGCTGACGCCGATGAAGTTCCTGCGCCGCAATCTGGCCAGCATCAACCAGCTGCTGGGCAGCGCCGAAGTGCTGCAAAACCCCGAGCAGCCGGAGCAGGAGCTGCCCGCGCTGGCGCGCCCGCCCCGCCTGCCGCTGCTGGCCCAGCTCAAGCAGCACCTCACCTTGCACTCCATGGTGTTTCGCCATGCGCTGCGTTTGTCACTCGGGCTGGTGATCGGCTACGGCATACTGCAAGCCTTTGATCTGGAAAAGGGCTACTGGATTTTGCTGACCGTGCTGTTTGTCTGCCAGCCCAGCTACAGCGCCACCCGCCGCCGACTGGTGCAGCGGATGCTCGGCACCTTCGCAGGTATTCTGGTGGGTATTCCGGTGCTCTGGCTCTTCCCCGAGCTGCACGTCCAGCTGGTGGTGATGGGGCTGGCCGCTTTCCTGTTTTTCACCCAGGTGCGCAACAACTACAGCGCCGCGGTCTGCTTTATCACCCTCTACGTGCTGATGGCGTTCAACCTGCTCGATGGCATCGGCTTTGCCATTCTGGGGCCGCGGCTGCTCGATACCCTGCTCGGCTGCCTGATCTCCTACGGGCTGGTGGCCTGGCTCTGGCCGGACTGGCAGTACAAGCGGCTGCCAACCCTGATCGCCAACTCGCTCTCGGCCAACGCCCGCTACCTCTCGGCGGTGCTGGCGAGCCTCAAGCAGCAGCGGGACGAGTCCATCGACTATCGGGTGGCACGCAAGAGCGCCCATCTGGCGGACAGCGAGCTGGCCACCGCCTGGCAGAGCATGCTGGTGGAGCCGCAAAAGCGCCGCCGCTTCCTCGATCTCTGCTTTACCCTCACCTGGCGCAACCACGCCCTGCTCTCCTACATCTCGGCGCTGGGGGCCCATCGCGACAAGCTGGAGGCCATCAGCGGGCTGGATGAGGTGCGCCACCACATCTGCCACACCCTGGAGCAGGCCGCTGGCCATCTGGCGGGCAACCCCTCCAGCTCCATCAGTGGTCAGAGCCCCCTTCTTTGCACGGACAGCAGTCCGGACAGCAGCGAGGAGCAGCTGATGCTGACCCAGCAGCTCAACCTGATCAGCGAGCTGGCGGATCAGCTGCTGCATCTGGCCAACGAGAGCCGGTTGCTCACCGGGGATCAAGGCGCTACCATGCCCGCCCAATCCTGATAGCCCCATTAGCGAGGAGCCCTCATGTCTGCGTCCGAAAAACATCAGCTGGAATTCAACGGCCAACTCATCGAGACCGATGCCAAGGGCTATCTGCTCAACAGCAACGACTGGAGCGAGGAGCTGGCACTGGTGCTGGCCGCGCAGGAGGGGATCACGCTTGAGGAGCCGCACTGGGAAGTGGTGCGCTTTGTGCGCGCCTTCTATCTGGAGTTCAACACCTCCCCCGCCATCCGCGCGCTGGTCAAGGCGATGGAGAAGCAGTACGGCCCCGAGAAGGGCAACAGCCGCTACCTCTACAAGCTGTTCCCGGAAGGGCCCGCCAAGCAGGCGACCAAGATTGGTGGCCTGCCCAAGCCAGTGAAGTGCATCTGATCCCATGCATCTCATCCCATAACAACGGGGGGCCGCAACTGCGACCCCCCGTTGTGTTTGGTGCGCTATCTTCGCGCACCTCGTCTTCATATCTCTCAGACTTCCAGCTAGCCTTATCTCCGCTTGTCAGCCAGCGCCACCAACTGCTCCGCCAGCCGGTGGCCATGCAGGTAGGAGGTAATCAGCTCGCTATCCGCTTTGCCGATCTCAATCTGCTGATACCAGTGCGCCAGCATGGCGGCAAAGCCGCGCTGGGCCAGCACCGGCTGCCAATCGTTGGGGGCAAGCATCTGCGCCTGCTTGTCGCGGGCGATGCTGCCGCGGGTGCAGTTCTCAAGGTGCAGGGAGAGATTGTCGCCGTAGGCATCGATGCGCTCCTCGGTGATCCCGGCGCTGCGGTTCATGCTGCCGCTGATGGCGCGATCGCCGCTCTGCCAGCTGATGCTCACCCCGGCCAACAGGCTGTTGTCCTTCGCATCCGGTCGCAAGACCGCATGAAAGTCGCCGCCCGGCACACCGCCATAGAAGCAGAGGCTGTCGAGCACATGGATAAAGTCGTCGAACATAAAATCCCGCGCCTTGCCCGGCAGGGCAAAGCGGTGTTTCTGCCAGTTCAGCTCGGTGAGCGGCTGGGCCCGCGCCTCGGCCATGGCGGGCAGATAGCGGCGGTTAAAGCCGGTAAAGAGGGCGCAATCTTGCGCGATGGCGAGGTTGGCCAGCGCCTCTGCCTCGGCCAGATTGTCGCACAGGGGCTTGTCGACAAAGGTGGGGATCCCTGCCCGCAGGCACTGCTCGGCCAGCTCACGGTGCACGGCGGTGGCGGCGTGGATCATCACGGCGTCGGGGCGGCTGGCCAGCATGGCCGCCACATCGGTAAAGCACTCGGCGACCCGATACTGGCGGGCCAGCTTCTCCAGCACCGCTGGATTGCGGGTGCAGAGCAGCGGGGTGACCCGCTCATCGCTGGCAAGCAGCGGCAGATAGGCTTTTTGGGCGATATCCCCCAGACCAATCATGGCAATGCGCATCTCAACTCCTTTTCACTCGATAACGGGACAAGTGGATAACTGCCCGCACCATCGCAGGATTTCCCCCGCAGATCCAGCCTGCCGTTAGCGCGCAGGCTGGTGGCGGCCGCTCTGTGCAAACGGCGACGTTATCCGGGCATAGCAAGATCGCTGACCGACTTGATCACCTCGGCCAGCCACTCGATGGCCAGATTGCCCTGACTTTTGCGGTGTCTGCCGACCACCACCTCGAACGGCTGCGGCGCCCCGGCCAGCTCCACGGTGCGAAAATCCCCGAGGGCGGCGATAGCTGATGGAATGCAGGCCGCCACGTCATTGACCGACATAAAGGCTTGCAGCGAGGTGTAACAGGGGAGCGTCGCCACCGCCGCGCTGGCAACCTGCTGCGGGCTCATCTGCCCTTCGAAATTGCCGACGCTGTTGGCAAACTGCACAAAGGGGATGGCCGCCAGATCCTGCGGGGCGTTGTCCGGAAGATATCGGGAGTCGCGGCGCAGCACGCAGCAGTAGTGATCCCGGCGCAGGGTGGCGCGCAGCAACCCCGGGTCGAGATAGGCATCAAAGCCAATCACCAGATCGACCTCGCCGCTGGCCAGCGCCTCCAGATGCAGTTCGGCCTGAAAGTCCACCACATCGAGCCGGATGGAGGGCGCCTGAGTGCGCAGGGCGCTCGCCAGCCTTGGGATTATGGCGAGCTGGGCATACTCGTTGGCCATCACCCTGAAGGTGCGCTGGCTGCTGGCGGGATCGAAGGGCGCTGCCACAAAGACCCCGTCAATATCGGCCAGGATCTGCTCGAACCTGGCGGCCAGCTCGCAGGCGTAATCGGTCGGCTGCAACCCGGCGCTCTGGCGGATAAACAGCTCGGCGGGAAAGAGATCGCGCAGCTTTTTCAGATGGCTGCTCACCCCCTGCTGGGAGATCTCCAGCAGCTCGGCCACCCGCGACACACTCTTGTATCTGACCAGCAGCACCAGCACCCGCATCTGCCTGATATCGATCTTCTCCACCCTTACCTCACCAATTAAAGTTGTATCACATACAAACCACCCATGATTTACATTGTATCAGTGGCTCTCTAACCTTGCAGCTCTTCCAGCAAAGCGAGGTTAACGATGAAAACTGTCATTCTGATTGGTGCTCAGGGGAAAATGGGGCAAGCCGCCCTCAGTGGTCTGGGCAAGCACAAGGTGATCACCGCCAGCCGATCCGGCGAGGGGTGTGATTTTCAGGTGGATATCACCAGCCGAGAGTCTATCGAGCGACTCTACCAAAACGTGGGCTCCTTCGATGCGGTGGTCAATACCGCAGGATTTTGCGAATACGCCCCCTTTGGCGAGATGAGCGACGAGCAGTGGCAAACCACCATCCAGAGCAAGCTGATGGGGCAGATCAATCTGGTCAATATCGGCCTCAACTACATCAATCAGGGGGGCTCCTTCACCCTGATCTCCGGCATCCTCAATATCAAGCCGATCCCGCTGGCCATTGCCGATGCCACCACCAGCGGCGCCATCGATACCTTTGTCCAGTGCGTGGCCCACGAGCTGCCCCGCGGCATCCGCATCAATGTGGTCAACCCGACCGTACTGGAAGAGGCGTGGGACGTATATGGCGAGATGATGCCGGGCTTCCAGCCGGTGCCGGGCGCCCTGGTCGGCAAGGCGTTTGAGCGCTCCGTCGATGGCTTTATTAGCGGTCAGGTGCTCTATGTCGATGCCTGATCCGGTTCAGGTTTGACCCAATGCCTTTGTAATTCCTTGTCGATGTTTTTCCTCTTCCCCGACAGCGCCAGCTCTCGGGGCTTTTTGTATGACGGGGGCAAAGCCGCACAGCAGAGATAAAAAAGGAAGGAAGCCGAGACTTCCTTCCTTTTGGCTTGCACAGCGGCCTGTGACTCAGTTTATCTTGCCCATTTCAACGGCAAAGCTGGTCGCCAGCTGGGCAAACTTGAGAGCATGGCCAGCCGAGGGATCCGAGTTTTGCAACGTATCCTGCGCCGTGTGGATCCTGGGGTTGTATTCGCTAAAACGTGACTCGAACGGCATGGCGGCGGGGTAGCCCTGATTGTGCCAGGAGGCGTGATCCGAGCAACCATAGCCACAGCTGTCATAGCCATAGCTGACTTGCGGCAGGTAGGCATCGATCAGCTGGGTGAGGTAGCCGGTCAGCCCCTTGTCGGTGTAGTCGGTCATAAAGACGATGTCGTTCGCCGAGCCCTTGTAGTTGGTCATATCCAGCTGGAGCGCGGCCAATACCCTGGTGTTGGCCGCCTTGTAGCGGCTGGCGATATCCTTGGAGCCTCGCAAACCCACCTCCTCCGCCGCATAGCCGATAAATTGCAGGGTACGCTCCGGCTGGCGGCCCTGCTCGGCGATGACCCGCAGCACCTCGGTCAGGGTGGCGATGCCGGAGGCGTCATCATCGGCGCCGGGGGCCAGCGTCTTGCTGTTGGGGGCCGAGCCTGCGGTGGAGTCGAGATGGCCACCGAGTACCACCACCTCGTCCGGATAGCGGCTTCCCTTGAGGGTCAGCACCACCGATTGCTGCGGGTAGCCGCTATGTTTGACCCGGCTGACGCTGGCCCATGGCAGGGTGCTGCCGAGGCTCTGCCACTGGCTGGCCACCCAGTCGGCGGATTGCGTGCCGGTGGTAGTGGTGTAGTAGCGGTTGCGCCAGCCGGACAGCTTGCTGATGGTGCTGGCGATATTGCCTTGATCCAGATGGGGCAGCAGCCGGTTGACACTGGCCCCCTGGGTCAACGGCGGGGCGCTGAACAGGTTTTGGCTGAGGGGCTGGGCCATGCTCTGCAGCGCATCGGCCAGAGTCGTGTGCACCACATAGCCACCGCAGCGCTGGTGCCCTTCGTGCATCAGGTGCGAGAGGGAGCCAAGCTCGCTTGCCTCAATCTGGGCCAGCTGGACGGGCGCCCCGCTGGCACTGAACAGAGGGGAGAGCTTGGCATTGACCTGCTTGAGTTCAACCCCGCTATCGGCCCCTATCGTGATCCACACGGGCGCCCCCGCCTGAACGACAAGGGGAAACAGGGGGAGTAAAAGGGCTGCAGTCATCGCTTTCATGTCGGATCCTTCCGGTTATGGTTAACAGTAAACAGGCTTAATAGGTCTCATAAGAAGACCAAGCTAGTCTAGTCACCCATTGCCGTTAAATCGACCACGCCCTTCACCAAATTGCACCGCCTGATGTAAAGCGCGCCAGCCGGGGATTTTATATCTACCGGGCCTCCTGTTTTTCCCTCCCCGCCCCTGTTGCCTTGCCCGCACAGCCCCTTGATTGTTCCACCCTCGCAACAGATCTTCGCTTATGCGTTGCACCAGTAAAACAATTTGAGAGGTTCCAGCACCCAGCCATAGCCGCAGGATGGCCAGCAGCCAGCGCCCGATCACTCTCCGGTTGGCGGCAAGGCCGCAGAGAATGAAGAGTTTGACAGAGGTCAAAAAACGCGTTTTTTCTGATAGTTACATCACTTTAAGGCTCGCCGAGGCAGTCTCGTTTGGCTTACCATAGCCATCCAGAACCTGTTGAACTACGATGGATTGCTGCCAGCGCAGATCAAGGAAGCGTATTGGAAGCTGTGATCAACGGGCGGTAGCGTGGGATTTGGTGACGTTACACCCCACAGAGGAAAGTGGAAGTCCCACATTTCATTGAAAATCGTCATCAAAAGGATTTTGATATGGACTTGTGCTGAGATTAATGTCAATTAAAAATTGATAGTCAATGCAATATACATTATTTACACCTTAATTTATCCAATCAAGTTTAAAGCTCGAGCACTGTTAATATGGACATAACTAAAATAGGAGTTTTACTTTAAATGTTTATTCAAAATTTAGATAAAAAACAACAATCCGCATTACTCTATCTAGCTAAAGAAATTATAAATGCAGATAATAAACTCCATAACAATGAAGCCAGTATATATACTCTATTAGAGAGTCAGGTTCATACTTCCGTCGCCCCAGAAAGTATAAAAATAGATGAGCTAAATGTACTATTTGAATCGAACATATCAAAAATCTCGCTATTGCTTGAGTTAATCGCTGTTGCTCATGCCGATGGTGATTACCACAACGATGAATATGTGCTCATTCGGAAATACGCGAAAACACTTAATATATCTGAAGAAAAACTTTCAATGCTTGAGCGTTGGGTATCAAAACAACTTTCTCTTTCCATAGAAGCTCAAGAACTATTGAATCAATAAGGAGAACGCAATGCCATTACCATTTATTTTGGCAGGTGCAGCTGTCGCCGCTGCTTGTTATGGTGTTAAAAAGGGTATTGATGCCAAAGGTGATTTGGATGATGCAACGCATTATAATAATAAGGCCAAAAACTCAGCATCTGAGTTTGAAACAAAACTTGTAAAACAAAAAAAAGATACAATGAGTATACTTGAAGAATATGGAGCATTAAAAAGAAATGGAACGGAATCAGTCCTGAATTTTCAATCGTTGTTTAGTGTCACAGACCAAAGGTCAATTAACAACAACTTCAAAGATTCCAAACGCATTGTAATAACAAAAGAAGAAGAAATTGCAATACTAAAAAAAATTGGCGTAATAGATACAAATTTGACTATTACTCAGGCAGAGCAAAAAATTATAATGGGCAACCTAGAGTTTAACAAGCTAAGCGAAGGCTTAAAGTCTGTCGCGGCCGGGTCGTTAGCTGGAGTTGCTGCTGGTGGTGGTGCATATTTAGGTGTTGGGTCATTAGCTACAGCCTCAACGGGCACCGCAATTAGCGGTCTTTCTGGTGCTGCAGCAACTAATGCAACTTTAGCTTGGTTAGGTGGCGGTTCATTAGCTTCGGGTGGTTTTGGGATGGCTGGCGGTACAATGGTACTTGGAGGCTTAGTGGCTGGCCCATTGCTCGCTATTGGGGGTTCAGTTCTCGCCTATAAAGCCGCAGAAGCAAAGGATGAGGCTTATTCACAATATTGTAAAATACTCACCCAAATAAAAAAGGGTGAAATTATAGTGTCAAAACTAGCAGCTATTGAAGCTCATACATCTCTGTGCAATTGTACGTTTAATAAATTATTGAATAAATTTAAACTTACCCTTATGCCAAAGTTAAATGCCTTCGCCAATAAAAATATACATTATAAAGATATGGATGACGAAGCAAAGGGCTGTGTCATGACAAGTTATGCAATGGCTTATCTTCTAAAAGATTTCATCGCAGAAGGCACTATTAACGAAGTTGGTGACGATGTGAACCCCAGAAGTATAGAGCTACTAGAATGTCAGAAAGTTAAAGATTTCTGTTAATCAACTACTGGAGAGGACTCAGTCCTCTCCTTATTTTTTGGATAATTTATGCAACATAGGCAAGACTTTTTTACTGAAATTCCTCTAGCAGAGTTACTTAAACAGCCAGCACCACAAGTGGATTCATTATTCCCAGCCGTAACTAAGAATTTCAACTCTTTCAGTGAGATACTTGAAGCACATGATATAGCTCTGAATGAAATTTCAGCCAGAGAAATAGAACTTGACAAGCAGTTATCTAAAATTGAAGAAGACGTTAAAATTGGTTCGGAATGTGATAAGTGGGATTATATTTTTGCTGCATCTTCGGGGGTGTTAGCAGGACTTATTGACTCATTTTTTGTTTGTTCTCCAAATGATTCCAAGCTATTAACGCAGGCTGATTCCATAATGGACTCTCTGGTTGAAAACTTCGCAAAACTCAATGGCTGGGAAGGCGCAAAAAATGGGTCAGATTCAACCAAGAGTGCAATTGCATTTTTAGAGCGGACTTTCAAAGTAAATTATGATCATCAGCATGGGAAAATAGTGAATGATTTTATGAGGATGACACCTTCCAATCATCATCTAAAGTCACTAGCACACTCCCCAAGCCCTATCGGGCTGATTTTTTCAATCATTGATCAGTTTAGAGGTACAGCAACTTTTATAGATAATGGCCAGCTCATTACTGTTACTGCAGAAAGTAAGCTTCAGGGAAATACAGTTTTATCAAAAATTTTCTGCGCATTTATTAACTGGATAGGCCACATAATGTCTGATATCTCTGGCTCCTCGGGTGGCAAGAGTCGTGGCACAGGTGTACCTATTCCATTTTATGAACTGCTACAGATTATCAATCTCGGTAGTTTTGAACATAAGGATGAGCAATTATCATTTGCAGATATCTCTGTAAAGGTATTTGAGCAAGGTTATGATGCTCGCTTCGGCATGGTGCAAGCCATTCCGGTTTTCATGGTAGAATTGTTTACGAGAGTTTTCTGTATTATCAGAAACCGCTATCAACATGGGCATTCATGGTCTGAGTGCTTGAGTTTCATTAAGCTTGACACAAACACTAGATTAAGAAAAATGTTACTCATTGGCCACGGTACATTGTGCTTGATTGATGCCGGTGATGCATTCATTCGTAACCCAGAATGTAATTGGGTTAGTTTCTTTAGTCGTATGAATTTTGTGGCTTGGATGCGATTTTCATACTTAGGAATGAGGCATGCTTATTCAGTTTTAAATTGCGACATAGAAATCTATCGTTTTAAATTAAGAGCTAATGCACACAATAAATATATCGATGATGTTATAAACATTTCTAATAAATTCTTCGCTGAAAACAATGATAAAATCAAGATCTACTTTATTGAGCAACGCGCTGTATTAGATGGGCTACTTGGTACGTTTGAACATAATATAGAGGTCAAAGACTATCAAGCTGCAACGAATACATTAAATAATATTGGTGCTGAATTTAATTTTGAGTCGAAATTTTCAAGCCTGGACGATTTTGAATCATTCATGATGGGTGATTAAAAATGCCAGTCAAAAAAAGAAAAAGATTTCCATGTGACTCTTGCGGCATTTGCTGCCAGAACGTCCACTTAAGTGAAGAAACAAGCCATTTAGACAGAGGAGATGGAACATGTGTGAACTTTAGTGATTCAACTCGGCTGTGTAGTATCTATGAATCAAGACCACTTATTTGTCGCATTGAAGATTATTATAATGAACATTTATCACATTCCTATGAATGGGATGCGTTCATTGAAATTAACATTTCTATTTGTGAAAAATTTAAAAATGAAAATTATTAATACACAAGGTAATCAACTCTAGCCACCTTAGTCTTGAGAAAAATGAGATATAGCATAAATCACTAGTTTCTCGTTCAGCATAAGCTGCTCAATATCAAATACTGCAGAGAAAAAGGCGACCATCCGGTCGCCTTTTTTATTTAAATCGCTTTCCAGTCAGGAAAACTTACCGAGCCGGTCGCTTGGCACCATTGCCTTTAGCCGCAGGCTTGCCGCCTTGAGCGGCGGGTTTGGCAGAGCCGGCGCGGGTCGGCGCCTTGCCCTTATGGGCGGGTTTGCCCGTCGGTTTGCTCTTATCAGCGCTCTTACCTGCGCCTTGTCCGGCGGGCTTGCCGTTCCCCAGCTTGAGCTCGGAGCCCAGCGGCTTGCCATTGCCCTTGCCACTCTTGTTGGCGCTGCTGCTGGCGTGCTGGCCGTTGCTCTGGCCCGCCCCCTTGTTACCTGCGCCGTTGCCGCGCTGATGGGCAATGTTACTGTGGCGAGTCAGGGCCGGTTTCATGCCCTTGCCGCTGGCGGCGCGCTCGTTGCGACCTTCTGCTGGCACCAGACAGCCGGGGCCGTTGCCAATCAGGTGGCCCTTGCCCATGGCGAGCAGGGCTTCGCGGATCATCGGCCAGCCAGCGGGGTCGTGGTAGCGCAGCAGCGCCTTGTGCAGGCGGCGACGGCGCTCGCCCTTGGCAACAAACACATCGCCACCGGTGCGGCTCACCTTGTTTAACGGGTTTTTCTCCGTGTAATACATGGTGGTGGCGTTGGCGAGCGGCGACGGGTAGAAGTTCTGCACCTGATCGAGCTTGAAGCGGTTCTCTTTGACCCAGAGCGCCAGATTGATCATGTCTTCATCCGTGGTACCCGGGTGGGCAGAGATAAAGTAGGGGATCAGGTACTGCTGCTTGCACGCCTCTTTGGAGTATTTGTCGAACAGCTCCTTGAACTGGTAGTAGCTGCCCATGCCCGGCTTCATCATCTTGGAGAGCGGCCCCTCCTCGGTGTGCTCCGGCGCGATCTTGAGGTAGCCGCCGACGTGGTACTTGGCCAGCTCCTTGATATAGCGGGGATCTTCCACCGCGATGTCGTAACGCACGCCGGAGGCGATGAGGATCTTCTTGATCCCCTTGAGGTCGCGCGCCTTGCGATAGAGGTTGATGGTCGGGCTGTGGTCTGTGTCCATGTGCGGGCAGATGGTGGGCCAGACACAGGAGGCGCGACGGCAGGTCTGCTCGGCCTTGGGGCTCTTGCAACGCAGCTTGTACATGTTGGCGGTGGGGCCGCCGAGATCCGAGATGACGCCGGTAAAGCCCGGTACCTTGTCGCGGATATCTTCGATTTCTTTGAGGATCGACTCTTCCGAGCGGCTCTGGATGATGCGCCCTTCGTGCTCGGTGATGGAGCAGAAGGAGCAGCCGCCAAAGCAGCCGCGCATGATATTGACCGAGGTCTTGATCATCTCGAAGGCGGGGATCTTCTCGTTGCCATAGGCAGGATGCGGCACCCGCTGATAGGGCAGGCCGAATACGCCGTCCATCTCCTCGGTTTCCAGCGGGAAGGCGGGCGGGTTGACCCAGACGATGCGATCGCCGTGAGCCTGTGAGAGCGCACGGGCGCAGCCGGGGTTGGTTTCGTGGTGCAGAATGCGCGAGGCGTGGGCGTAGAGCACCTTGTCCTCTTTCACCCGCTCGAACGCCGGCAGCTTCACATAGGTTTTTTCCCACGGCTTGGGCTTGGGCGGCTGCACCAGCACAGGCTGGGCTTCCTGCGCGGCAGGTGCCGCGTCGGTGGCGTCATCCGAGCATGGGGCCCCTTCCATATAGGGGTTCATGATGGGATCGATACGGCCAATCTGGTCGAGCTTGCTCGAATCCACCCCTTTCCAGCCCGGTAGCGGCTCCTTGCGGATAACGGCGGTGCCGCGAATATCCTGCATGGTGTCGATGGTCTCCCCCGCTGCGATGCGGTGAGCCACCTCCACCAGCGGCCGCTCGGCGTTGCCGTAGATCAGGATATCGGCCTTGGCATCAAGCAGGATAGAGCGGCGGATGGTCTCGGACCAGTAGTCGTAGTGGGCGATGCGGCGCAGGGAAGCCTCGATGCCGCCGATAACGACGGGGACCTCCTTGAAGGCCTCCTTGCAGCGCTGGGTATAGACCAGGGTGGCGCGATCCGGCCGCTTGCCGCCCACATCCCCCGGGGTGTAGGCGTCGTCGTGGCGCAGCTTTTTATCGGAGGTGTAGCGGTTGATCATGGAGTCCATGTTGCCCGCGGTCACTC
This sequence comes from Aeromonas sp. S11(2024), assembly GCF_041402345.1. Classification (NCBI taxonomy): domain Bacteria; kingdom Pseudomonadati; phylum Pseudomonadota; class Gammaproteobacteria; order Aeromonadales; family Aeromonadaceae; genus Aeromonas; species Aeromonas sp. S11(2024). Next base: position 15,458 of record NZ_JBGLRC010000033.1, read on the forward strand.
CGAAGAAGAGGTTCGGTTTGCCCAGACGCATAAAGTCATCCTTCGATGACCAGTCCGGCTGGGCGATGATGCCGACCCGAAAGCCCTGCGCCTCCAGCATGCGGCCGATGACCGCCATGCCGAAGCTCGGGTGATCCACGTAGGCATCCCCCGTCACCAGAATGACGTCGCAGCTGTCCCAACCGAGCTTGTCCATCTCTTTGCGGGACATGGGCAGGAAGGGCGCCGTGCCGTAGCACTCGGCCCAATAGCGGGGATAGGAGAAAAGGTTGGGTACCGGCTGCATTTTGAACACCTGGAAAAATTCGGGTCGCGCATTATACCGGTTGCGGCCAAGGGGAGCGATGGCTTTTTGTCCCTATAGATCCCGCGGAATAGGCCGCCGCCCGCAATAGCAAGGGCGCCCGCAGGCGCCCTTGTGATGATGGAGGCTGATAACCGGCCCCGCTTGAGCGCGCAGGTCAGGGTTCAGGTCAGAATTGAGGCCAAGGCGCTGATCAGGGCGCCGGAGGCTGCGACTCCCCTGCCCCCCTGGCGGCCAGCGCTTCGTCTACCTGCTGATCCCGCTGCCCGGTCATACCGGCGTGACGGGCGATCAGATGGTAGATAGCGGGCACCACCAGCAGGGTGACCAGGGTTGCCAGCGACAGTCCGAAGAAGACCACGGTTCCCACCGCCATCCGGCTCTCGTAACCCGCCCCCATGGAGAGCATCAGCGGCACAGCGCCGATAATGGCGGTGAGCGAAGTCATCAGGATAGGGCGCAAGCGGCGCACCGAGCCTTTGATTATCGCCTCCTCGAACCCTTCGCCGCGCTGGCGCAGCTGGTTAATGAACTCGACGATCAGGATGCCGTTCTTGGTCACCATGCCGATCAGCATGATCATGCCGATCTGGCTGTAGATGCTCATCTCCTGCCCCGTCAGCCAGAGGCCGAGCAGGCCGCCGAAGATGCCGAGCGGCACCGTCACCATCACCACCGCCGGGGTCAGGGTGCTCTCGAACTGGGCCACCAGCACCAGATAGACCACTAACAGGGCGAGGCCAAAGACCAGCACCATCTCCCCCTGATTGTCGCGATAATCCTTGGAGTCACCGGCGTAATCCACCGTCATGCCGGTGGGCAGGTTGGCGTTGGCCCAGCCATCGAGGAAATCGAGGGCCTCACCCAGGGTGTGGTCGGGGTGCACGTCGGCAGTCAGGGTTATCGCCTTTTGCCGCTGGTAGTGGTTGAGGCGGTTGGCGGTCGCTACCTGCTTGACGGTCGCCAGGGTCGAGAGACTGACCATCTCGCCGTTGGCCGCCTTCAGGTAGATGCGACCGAGATCCGAGATGCCGTTGAACTCGGTCTGATTACCGCGCAGGTAGACGTCATACTCCTCGCCCCTGTCCACATAGGTGGTCTTGCTCGCCCCGCCCAGCAAGGTCTGCAAGCTGTTGGCCACGGTGGAGACCGGAATGCCAAGCTGGCTGGCGCTGTCGCGATTGATGGTCACCTGCAGCTCCGGGGTCTTCTCGGCGTAGTCGAGATCCGGGCTCAGCATCAGGCCGCTGCCCTGCGCCGCCTGTTGCAGCGCCAACCCTTGCTGGTAGAGCTCGGCATAGTCGTTACCCTGCAGCACGAACTGCACCGGTGCGGTGGAGCCGCCTCGGAAACCGGGCTGGAAGGTGCGGATCATCACATCGGGAATGCCGGAGAGCTTGGCACCCAGCGAGCGGGAGAACTCGGTGGCAGTGATGTCTCGCTCGGCCCAGTCGGTGAGCTGGATGATCACCATACCGGTCTGATCGCCGCCACGGCCAAAGGCGGGGGTACTGAAGCTGAGCGCCTGCACCACCCCTTTGCCCAGCATCGGCATGATGGCGGACTCCACCTGCTGCATGTTGCGCTTCATCCGCTCGATGCTGGTCCCCTCTGCCCCCTTGACGAAGACATAGATGACGCCGCGATCCTCGGTCGGGGTAAGGCTGGTCGGCAGCTGGGTAAAGAGGGCGCCGATACCGCCCAGACAGAGCAGCAGCACCAGCGGCGTCCAGCGGGAGCGACGCAGCACCCACGCCAGCAGGTGGCGATAGTGCCCCTCCAGCCAGCCGAGCCCGCGATCGAGCCCGGCGGTGAGCCGGTTCGGTTTATCCAGCGGGCGCATCAGCCAGGAGCCCATGGCCGGGGTGAGGGTCAGCGCCACCAGCGAGGAGCAGAGCACCGCAAGCGAGAGCAGGATGGCAAACTCGGTAAAGAGCCGCCCCACCATGCCATCCATAAAGGCGATGGGGACAAACACCATCACCAGCACGGCGGTGGTGGCGATGACCGCGAAGCCCACCTCGCGAGTGCCGTGCCAGGCGGCCAGCAGCGGCGGTTCCCCCCGCTGCAGATGGTGGTGGATGTTCTCCACCACCACGATGGCGTCATCCACCACCAAGCCGATGGCGAGAATAAGGGCAAGCAGGGTGATGAGGTTGATGGAAAAGCCGAAATACCAGGCGCCGATAAAGGCGGAGATGAGTGACACCGGCACCGTAATGGCCGGGATCAGGGTGGTGCGCCCCTGCCCGAGGAACAGATAGAGCACCGCCACCACCAGCACGGCGCAGATGGCCAGGGTCTCGTACACCTCGTCGATGGCCTGCTTGATAAAGATGGTGGAGTCGTAATCCACCTCGAGCTTGGCCCCCTCCGGCAGGAAGCGCTGCATCTCGCCGAGTTTCTTCTCGATCCCCTGCGCCACTGCCAGCGGGTTGGCGGTGGACTGGGCGACGATGCCGATACCCAGGCTCTCTTTGCCATTGCGCTGATAGGCGCTGTCTTCGTTCTTGGCTCCCACCTCCACGTCGGCGATATCGGCCAGATAGACGCTCTGGCCGTTGGCGGCTGTGGTGACTTGCAGCTGCTGGAAATCTTCTGCTGTGTGGTAGAGACGGGCGATCTGCACCGCCATGGTCATGGAGTTGTTGCGGATCTCGCCCCCCGGCAGCTCGATGTTCTCCCGCTTGAGAGCCTCTTCCACATCGCTCACCGTGATGCCACGGGCCGCCATGTCGGCCGGGCGCAGCCGCACATACATCACCTGGGTGAGATCGCCGGAGAGCGCCACTTCGCTCACCCCGTCCACCAGACTCAGGGGGTCGACCAGCACCCGGTTGGCGTAGTCGGTCATGGCGGTGCGATCCATCTGGCTGCTGCTGAAGTTGAGCCAGATCGCCACATCGCCGTTGCCGCTGTCCTTGGTCACCAGTGGCTCGTCCACATCATCGGGCAGCCGAGGCCGCGCGCGAGAAAGGGCATCGCGCACATCGGAGATCCCCTCCACCATGTTCCAGCCGAGCTTGAACTCGACGGTGATCATCGAGCGTCCCTTGCGGGTCATGGAGTTGATGTTCTTGATGCCGCTGATGCCGGAGAGCTGATCCTCGATGGGCTTGGTGACCTGACTCTCCATCACCGAGGGGGCCGCCCCCTCATAGGTGGTGGTAATGGAGACCGAGGGGATCTGCACATCGGGCATCTCCCGCACCGTCAATTTGCTGAAGGCGACCAGACCAAACACGGTGAGCAGGGCGCTGAGCACCACCGCCACCAGCGGGCGGCGAACTGAGATATCGGAGAGCCACATCAGCCGTTCACCTCGGCCAGATCACGCACCTGCACCCCATCACGCAGATTGACCAGCCCCTCGACCACGATGCGATCGCCGACCTTGAGCCCCTCGGTGACCCAGACGGTCTCCCCTTCGGTCTCGCCGAGCACCACAGGCACCCGCTTGACCCGGCCATCGGCCTCAAGACGGTAAACAAAGCGCTGCTCACCGGCGTACTCCACCGACTGGGCGGGGATCAGGGTGAGCTGCTGGGCGGGCAGCGCCAGCTCCACATTGAGCAGCATGCCCGGACGCAACTGGCCGTTGCCATTGGGGATCATCACCCGCGCCTTGATGTTCTGGGTATCGTTGGAAATGCGGCTATCGAGAGTGGTCAGGGTGCCGTTGAATTGCTGATCCGGCCAGGCAGTACTGGTGGCGGTAACCGCCATGCCCGGGCGCAGCAGGGAGAGGTAACGCTCCGGCACCGCCAGATCGAGGCGCAGTTTGTCCAGTTCATCCAGATGCAGCAGGGTATCGCCGCTGTTGACCAGCGCCCCTTCGCTGAGATCAATCAGGCTCACGGTACCGGCAAAAGGCGCCTGTAAGGTGCGCAGGGAGAGCTCGTAGCGGGCGGCATCGAGGCGTGCCTGCACCTGGGCCACGGTGGCCTCCTGCCCCTCCAGCTCGGATTGGGTCACGGCGCCACGGGCCACCAGCTTGCGCATATCCCCCAGCTTGCGGTTCTCGTCGCGCAGGCTGGCCCTCTGCTCGGCCAGCTCCGCCTGCTGCTTGCCCGCATCCAGCGCGATCAGGGTCTCCCCCTTCGCCACGCTCTGACCCGACTGCACCGCAATCTTGACGATGCGACCGGTCACTTCGGGGCTGATGATGACAGAACGATTGGCCGCCAGCTTGCCCACCAGCTTGAGGGTCGGCTCGGCCAGACTCTGTTTGACGGTTTGAGTGCGGATATTGACCTGTCTGGTCGGTGCTTTGGCGGCGGGTTCGCTGTGACGCAGCGCCCAGACGCCGGCAACCACGATTAGAAGAAGGCCCAAGCCGAGCCAGATACGCATTTTCATCGAACAGTCCATGAAGAGTAAGAGGGTAAATCCAGATTGGGGCCATTTTAGCCCCAGACTATGCCGTGACTATGTATAAATGTGACAAAACGTAACAAGCGCGGGATAAGCTCACTCTGTTTCAGGTCGCGCCGTTTGTTTTCACGCCACATCGCATACACTAACGACAATTTCCTTCGCAACCCGACTGACTGCCTATGCCCAAAATGTCTGACCACCGCTTTCTCACACGCCTGACCTGGCTCCTGTTCGCCGTGGTCATCCTGCTGATTGGTCTGACCTTGCGGCAAAGCCTGAAACAGATAGAACGCCTCTACCAGAGTGATACCCTCAACAGCGCCATCTACCTGCGGGATCGTTTCAAACAGACCGAAGTATTTCTGGAGGCAATGCGCGGGCAGGCCGAAGAGCGACTGCGCAGCGACCCCCAGTCGGTGCTCACCCGCCAGCTCTATCGCCATATCGAGGCGCTGCCAGAGGGGCTGGCCCTCGACAAGCTCCCCGGTGATTTACCGGCCGGACTGGCGGGCAACCTCACCGGTGACGGCCCCCTGCCGCCCCCCGGCAGTGCGCGGGAGGCGCAACTTCATTTGGCCCTGAGCCTCTCTCCCTTGCTGTCCACCGCAAGCCAGCGCCTGGGCAGCGAGATCGCCTGGGCCTACTTCACCGGGGTGGACAACTTTATCTACCTCTATCCCTGGATCCCCTCCAGCCAGTTTCGCTTTGCCCGCAGCATCTATGACAAGCACTACTGGCAGGATGCGCTGATGTCCCCCAACACCAGCCGGGACACCATTCTCTCCCGCCCTTACGAAGATTTTGCCGGACTGGGCACCATGGTCACCATGTCCCAGCCTCTCTACAAGGACGGCTCGCTGGTAGGGATGATCAGCATGGACATCCTGCTCTCACGCTTGCAATCGCAGCTCAATCAACTGGCGCCGGCGCTAGGTGAGTATCTGCTGCTCAATCAGTACCATCAGGTGCTGGCCAGCAGCGCACACCAGCCCGTGGTGCCGCAAGACCCCGAGCCGACCGACGAATACCAGTGGCAACAAGGGGCATTGCAGCTGACCATGGCAATTCCCGATACCCCGCTGCGGCTGGTGCACAACGTCACCCTGATGCCGCTGGTGTGGGCCATGCTCTGCCAGTCCACGCCGACCCTGCTCGCCATCCTCTTTATGCTGCTGGCCGCCCTCTCCAACCTGAGATCCCACCGCCTCAACCAGCGGCTCAATTACCTCTCCTGCCACGATGCCCTCACCGGCGCCTTCAACCGCCACTATCTGGTGCTGCTGGAACAGGCGGGAGAGCTGTCCCGGTTGCAAGCGGGGATCCTGATGTTCGATGCGGATCACTTCAAACGGGTCAATGACAACTTCGGCCATGCCGTCGGCGATATCGTGCTGATCCGGCTGGTGCAGATCTGCCAGCAGCAGATTAGGCCCACTGATCGCCTGATCCGCTGGGGGGGCGAAGAGTTTCTGCTGCTGATTGGCCGCGCTGATGCAACTCAGCTCGGCGAGCTGGCGGAGCGGCTGAGAAAGGCGGTGGCGGATCACGACTGGGCCGCCATCGAACCCGGGCTGGAGGTCACCATCAGTCTCGGCTATCTACCCCACCAGGAGAACCTTCCCCTGCACGAAGCGGTGCGCCGCGCCGATGTGGCGCTCTATCAGGCCAAGGCCAACGGTCGCAACCGCAGCGAAAGATGGCAGGGTGACGCCTCCTGACTCTCGGAGTAAGCTGACCCCTCAACCCCTTTTTTGGAGGACTGTCGTGCCACGTAAACCCCGCGTAGGGCTCGCTCTCGGGAGCGGCGCCGCCAGAGGATGGGCCCATATCGGCGTCATCCGCGCCCTTGAACGTCTCGGCATCAAACCGGATTTGATCGCAGGCTGCTCCATCGGCAGCTTTGTCGGTGCCGCCTATGCCGCCGGTGAACTGGATCGGCTGGAAACCTGGGTGCGCGGCTTTACCCGCCTGCAGGTGGTCAGCCTGCTCGACCCGGCCCTCTCCGGTGGGCTGTTTCGCGGCGAAAAGGTATTTGGCCTTGCCGCCAGCCATCTGGGGGACCCCGATCTCGAGAATCTGCCCATCCCCTTCGCCTGCATCGCCACCGAACTCGATACCGGCCGCGAGATCTGGCTGCAACAGGGCCCGCTGCGCCAGTCGGTGCGCGCCTCCTGCGGCATGCCGGGGATCCTCACCCCGACCCGGATCAACGACCGCTGGCTGGTCGATGGCGCCGTGGTCAATCCGGTGCCCATCTCGCTGGCCCGCGCCATGGGGGCCGAGGTGGTGATTGCAGTCAACCTCAACACCGATATGCACCAACCCTGGACCGACGAGCCGGATCAACCCGGCAGCGGCGGCCTGCTCAGCCAGTGGCTCAATCGCGGTGAAACCGCGCCAGCCACTCCGGGTCTGTGGAGCGTGATGAGTGGCTCCATCAACATCATGCAGGAACGCATCACCCGCGCCCGGATGGCCGGTGATCCGCCGGAGATCCAGCTCTGCCCGCGCCTTGGCAGCTTCTCCATCATGGATTTTCATCGCGCCAGCGATGCCATCAACGAGGGGGAAGCCTGTGTCGAGCGCAATCTCGATCAGCTCAAGGATGAACTGGGCCGCCTCGGGTTGCTGGGCAGTTAGTTGTCGACATGCTGTGGTTTACACATGAAAAAAGCGCCATTCGGCGCTTTTTTTTTCAACTTACTTACCCGGTCACTCCTTACGGTAGAAGAGCAACCCGAGCAGAATCACCCCCACAGAGACCAGCAGATAGAGCCCCAGACTGGGATTGGTGATACCGCCATACAGAATGATGAGCGCGCCCAGGGTGGCACAGGTCGGGATCACAAACCGCTTTATCCAGCCCAACTCGGTAAAGGTGCGCATGTACCAGACATAGAGGAACAGATAGAGGCCATAAATCAGCACGATCGGCATCTCGTCCAGGGCGATGTAACGACCGAATGTCTCGTTGATGCTGCAGTACCACAGCACTGAGTAGATCACCGACAACAGCGCTGCTGCGAGGGCCGAGTTGATTGGCATGTGGTGATGCGGTTCGATACGGCTCATCCACTTGGGGGCAGGCCCCTGATTGCGGATCGCCAGCGAGTAGGGAATACGCATGGTCGCCAATACCAGACCATTGAGGGTGCCGAGGCAGGAGATAATCACGAATACGGTCAAAATGGTCGAGGCAGTCCCGCCAAACAGGCTGGTTGTCGCGAGATTTACCGCGTTATCCCCTTGCGCCACTATCTCGTCCGTCGGCAAGACACTGGCGATCCCCAGAAAATAGGTGACATAGACCACAAAGACTATCAGGGTGCCAATCACCAGCGCTCTGGGCAGATTCTTCTTGGAATCGCGAATTTCGCTGTTGATGGTCACGGCGGCAATCCACCCCTCATAAGCGAAGGCGGTGGCAACCACGGCCGTGGCCAGAGTGCCTCCGGTGCTTCCTATCCCATCCATTGCCTGTACAAAGTTGGTCACGGTGACACCATTGAGCAAGCCTGAAATGGTGCCCACAATGGCAACCAGGATCAGCGGGATCAACTTGATCAGGGTAGAACCCACTTGCAGCTTGCCCGCCAGAACCGGGGTATAGAAGTTGATCAGATAGGTGACCGTCATATAGACAGCCGCCAGTATCCAGGTCGTACCAGAGTTGGTCGGATTATCACTGCCGAGCAAGATCATGGTGTACAGAGCGGCGACCCAGGCAAGGATGGCGGAAAGAGGAGCGTAATAGAGTACGCCTTTGAACCACCCCACCAGATAACCAAACATTTTGCCGTATGCCGCTTCGGCATAATCGACGATACCGTTGGACTTTTCGATCCGCTGGGCAAACTCGGCAAACACCAGCGCGCCGAAGATCATCGAAAATGCCCCCAGCGCCCATGCCAGCAGCGCAATGGCCAGATTACCGCCAGTCAGACGCAGTACATCATCGGCCTTGAAGAAGACACCGGAGCCGATCACCACGCCGACCACCATCGCAATGGCAGTCATCAGGCCATAACGTTTATCCAACTCATTACTGCTCATACCCATACTCCATACGATTGCTCATATCATCCTGAATGTAATAATGTTCAGGTGGCCAGATACCACCAGGGCCCACTTTTCGGGGCCGCTTATTCTCGTTGGCCTGCATGGATAATTCAAAGCGTGTTAGATCAAAATATCGATCGGCAACCCAAAAAAAATACCGCCCGAAGGCGGCATTTCTATTCACATCGATGATCACGCCTTGGCGAGGTCATCCGGGCCAATCTGGCCGATTTCGGCGACTTTCTTGTCTGCCAGCAGCCAGAGGGTGAACTTGTGCAGATCCGGGTGGTGCGCCAGGGCAACCAGGAAGGCGCCCCCAACTTCACGGTAACCCAGCTCGTAGTTTTTCAGCGTGGTGGGAGGAACACCCAGCAAATCTGCAAACTTCGGACGGCTCAAACCGACCGCTTCACGGATCTGACGGATCTTCTTGCCAACAGTGACGATATTTGAATTCATAATGTTCCATACTCCGTTTGGCGGATTTACTCCGCCTTTTATTTTTCGCGACGACTCGTAGTCAAGTGTATCAGTTTTGTTCGGACTCGTTATGGTCGAGCCTCTATCTTATGAGCGCCTTTCGGCGACAACCCTTGCCTTCAAGGGGGGATGGTAATCGCTCAGCCGCCTCAGGTAAACAGTCTCGAAAAGAAACCTTTATTGTGGCCCCCCCAATAACTCGTATAATCCGCCGGATACCCATTAAGAGGAATAAGTATGGCGTTTCCCGGCATTATCTCTCGCCTGCACACCGTATCCAGCACAGAAGAACTGGCACAACAGCGCCTGCAAGGTGAACAATATCGCGCCGAAGCATTCTGGCTTCCGGCCTTGATGTCCAGCCACGCCAGCGAGCTGCTGGCCGCCCTGCCGGAGAGCTGCAGCCTGTTTCTTGAACAGGCATGCCCGGATCTGGCCTTGCGCAGCCACGACGGCACCCTGCATAACAATGAGCAGCTCGTCACGGTAAACGGTCAGGCAATTGCTCTGGCAACCACCCCGGGTGATGGTGGTCTGGTGCCCGAATCGGGCATGTGCGAGATGGCCGACTGGCTGGAGGCGGGACATCGCCACTTCATCAGTTCAGCTGCGGTTCAGCCTGTGGCTCGCGCCATCCTCAACATCTGGCCCCTTGACCCCTATCTGGCCCGACATTTCTTGATGACATTTACCCCCCTGCTGCAGAGCGCAACCCAGGCTGATTACCTCTCGGTCTTTGCCGCCAGAGCGAATCCTGCCAGCCCGCATAGCGACTGGGTTCAGGCTTATATGAAGCTGGAGAAGAAACTGCACAGGGCCTATCTGGATCACTAATTAATCAAAATAAACAGCCAGTTAAGGGCACGACACAATTTGCCACAAGGCTCATTTGTGAGCTTGATCATGTTTTAAAATCGGCATAGAGTGCGCCTCGTCATCGGAATGACATCAGTTGCCTGGCAGTGGTTTCTCACGCATTGCGTGCCATGCCAGCGCACTCGACACACCAGGAGAGTGTGCAACCCGGTTATACCGGGTCATCTGCCAGACTCGACGCCAGCCGTACGGCGGAGCCTGCAGCTTACATAAATTACAAAGTGTGAAGCACGTGAATAACGTGCGATCTCAACGAGGATTTTTTTATGATGAAAATGGCTCCTTCCATGATCGCCATCGCCATGGCTGCTCTGGGTGCTACCGCTGCTCACGCCGCTGACGACATCTACTTCGGTGCCGGTGTCGGTGCTGCTCACTTCAACGGTCTGAACAAGATCGATGGCGGCGGTTACGAAGGTACTGAAGATGCTGCTGCAGCCAACGCCTTCGTTGGTTACAACTTCACCGAGAACTTCGGTACCGAGTTCGGTTACCAGTACGCCGGTCGTGGCAACATTGAAGGTGAGCGTTACGAGAACCAGGGTGCCACCCTGTCCGGAATCGCTCGTCTGCCAGTTGGCAACAACTTCTCCCTGTTCGCTGAAGGCGGCGCCTACTGGGCTCACACCGATGGTCTGGGCATCAGCGACACTAAAGTTTCCCCGCTGGCCGGTGCCGGTGTGACTTACAAGGTAAGTGACGCGCTGGATCTGCAAGCTCGCTACCGCTACATGTGGGACGTGGCTGACCTGAATGACGATGGTTTCCACTACAAGTCCAACCAGAGCGTTGCAACTCTGGAAGCAGTATACCACCCGTTCCGTACTTCCTACGTAGCGCCGGTAGCAGCTCCGGCACCGGTTGTTGAAGAGGCGCCGGCTCCTGCTCCGCAAGTGGTAGAGAAGAACTTCGCCCTGAACTCAGACGTGCTGTTTGCCTTCGGCAAAGACACCCTGAAGCCGGAAGGCGTTGCAGCCCTGAACGGTCTGTATCAGCAAATCGTTGAGTTCCAGCCGAAAGATGGCAACGCTGTTGTTGTTGGTTACACCGACCGTATCGGTTCCGACGCTTACAACCAGAAGCTGTCTGAAGCCCGTGCCCGTACCGTTGCCAACTTCCTGGTGAGCAAAGGTATGGCTGCCAGCAAAGTTGCCATCGAAGGTCGTGGCGAAGCTAACCCGGTTACCGGCACCAAGTGCAACGGCGTAACCGCTAAAGCTCAACTGATCTCCTGCCTGGCTCCGGATCGTCGCGTAGAAGTTCGCGTATCTGGCGTACAAGAAGTTCAGCAATAATCTGACCTCGTTCAGATAGTGCGAAAAAAAGGGATGCTGCGGCATCCCTTTTTGTTTGTACCGTTCTCGCTTGCATCCCTCACTCCCGCCTCCCTGCCCTTGCCTGCACCACCACCAAAGCATAAAGTAGTTGCGCCTGTAAGGTATTGGATAAGCACTAAAAAAACCGCTTCTTGTCCGGTCTGTTGTCCATGACGCCAATGCATCATGAGAGTCCAAAGCCTTCGCTATCCACTTTGCTGGCGATTTTTCGCAGCAATAAAAACAAGTGCATTGCCCGACATGGGCTAACACAACGAGGATAAACCGATGAAACTCAAAATGGCTCCTACCCTGATTGCACTGGCGCTCGCCGCCGCAGGCACCACAGCTCAGGCTGCCGATGACTGGTACACCGGTGTTGGTGCAGGTTGGGCTTATGCCCACGGTCTGGATGATTTTGGCAAAGACACTGACAAAGATGCCACTGCGCTGAGCCTGTTCGGCGGTTACAACTTCAACGACTACTACGCAGCGGAACTGGGGTACCTCTACGCCGGTAAAGCGGGCGTGGACGGTGCCGATTTCAAAACCCAGGGCGCCACCCTCTCCGGTATCGCCCGCCTGCCGCTGGGCGACATCTTCTCGGTGTTTGCTGAAGGTGGTGCCTACTTCAATCACGTCAACGGCAATGGCAACAGCGACAACGGCACTGCGCCGCTGGCGGGTCTGGGTCTGACTGCCAAGCTCTCCGACCTTATCGATGTACAAGCACGCTACCGCTATCTGTGGAATCTGGGTGAAGAGCAGAAAACCTGGGAGAGCGACATGAGCGTCGCGACCCTGGAGCTGGTGATGCACCCGAACCGTACCTCTTATGTTGCCCCGGTTGCCGCCCCTGCGCCTGAGCCGGTTCCCGAGCCGGTACTGGTCGACAAGAACTTCGCCCTGAGCTCTGACGTGCTGTTTGCCTTTGGCAAATCCACCCTCAAGCCAGAAGGTGTCGCAGCGCTGAACACCCTGTATCAGCAGATCGTTGATGTTCAGCCGAAAGATGGCAGCGCCGTGGTCGTCGGTTACACCGACCGTATCGGCTCTGACGCCTACAACCTGAAACTCTCCGAAGCGCGTGCCCGTACCGTAGCCGACTTCCTGGTTGGCAAAGGTCTGCCGGCTGGCAAAGTTGCCATCGAAGGTCGCGGTGAAGCCAATCCGGTCACCGGCACCCAGTGCAACAGCATCAAGGGCAAGGCTCAGCTGATCTCCTGCCTGGCGCCGGATCGCCGCGTAGAAGTACGCGTCACCGGCGTGCAGCAAGTGCAACAGTAACCCTGCAGTCTGACATAACAAGGAGGCCACCTGGCCTCCTTTTTCTTGCCGCTTATTTCACCCACCTTGTAACCCTCTTTTGCCCCCTTCCTCTTCCCGTGTCGCGCCATGGTTCACGGCGTGTCGCCCCCATACCTCTTTGGTGGTTAAAAACAGCCCGTCACCTATACATAAGTGTGGGGTTTGACCAGCAGGCAACCCTACTACACCAAACATCGACGAGGATACGCGATGAACATAAGAGTAAAACCTGTGTGGATTGCACTGGCATTGGCGAGCACAGGCGCACAAGCGGAACCGGTTCACGACTGGTATGCCGGGGTTGGCGGTGGCTGGGCCATTGCCCACAATTTGAATGATTTCAGTCAGGATGTCGGCAAGGATGCGACTGCGCTTTCCCTGTTTGGCGGCTACAACTTCACGGAAAACCTGGGGGCCGAGATTGGCTATCTCTCCACCGGTGACTGGGATATCAGCGGCCATGACTTCAACAGCAAGGGAGCCACGCTGTCAGTCATTGGCCGCCTGCCGCTCAGCGAGATGTTCTCGCTCTTTGCCGAGGGCGGTGGCTATATCTATCACGTCGAGTCGGTCAATGGCGGGGACGACAACCTGGCGCCGCTGGCCGGTCTGGGAGTGACAGCCCGGCTCCATGACTGGGTCGATCTGCAAGCACGCTACCGCTACATAGTGCGCGTTGGCGATGATCCGGATAACGGCAAAGCCAACAGCGGCACCCAGCGCTGGGTCAGCGACATCAGCACCACCACGCTGGAACTGGTGATCCACCCGAACCGCAGCCAACCCAAAGAAGCAGCCCCCACGCCCGCCCCGGTCGTGGTTCCCCCGCCACCGGCCGAACCGGAGGTGGTGGATCAGACCTTCAACCTCAGTTCCGATGTGTTGTTCGCCTTTGGCAAAGCGGACCTCAAACAGGAGGGGATGAGTGCGCTGGACGATCTCTACCAGCAGATCGTCGACGTGCAGCCCAAGGATGGCAGTGCGGTCGTGATGGGGTATACCGACCGCATCGGCTCGGATGCCAACAATCAGAGGTTGTCAGAAGCTCGGGCCCAAACCGTTGCCGACTTTCTGATCAGCAAGGGATTGCCTGCCGACAAGGTGAGCATCCAGGGCAATGGCGCGAGTAATCCGGTCACCGGCAACCAGTGTGATGCCATCAAGGCGAAGGCGGCGCTCATCGACTGCCTTGGGCCGGATCGCCGGGTCGAGGTGCGCGTCACCGGCGTACAGGGCGGCAGCGAGTAGTTGATCTTGAGGCGATAACCATGTCAGACGTGCAGTAAAAAGGGATGCCGAGGCATCCCTTTTGCTTTGCATCTTCTCGCAGAAATCAGAATGAGGTGCGGCGGTAGCGGCGATATTCCGGATGCCAGAAGTTGGCGTCGATGGCCTGATCGATCACCTCGTCCGGGGTCTGCACCGCCTTGCCCTGCAGCATGGCGGTCTTGGCCACCATCTTGGCGATGTAGCGGGAGACCTGATGGATATCCGCCAGATCCGGCAGCAGGGAGCCCTCCTCCCCTTTCACCAGCGGCGAGCACTCCGCCAGCGCGCGACTGGCCGACATCAACATGGCGTCAGTCACCCGGGTGGCACCGGAGGCGATAACACCCAAACCGATCCCCGGGAAGATGAAGGAGTTGTTGCACTGGGCGATGACGTAGCGCTTGCCCTTGTGCTCCACCGGTGCAAACGGACTGCCGGTGGCCACCAGCGCCTGACCGTCGGTCCAGCGGATAAGGTCTGCCGGCGTCGCCTCGACCCGGGAGGTAGGATTGGAGAGCGGGAAGATGATGGGACGGGCACAGTGCTTGTGCATGGTCTTGACCACCTCTTCGGTGAACAGCCCCGGCTGACCGGAGACCCCGATCAGGATATCCGGGCGACCGTGCTCCATCACCTCCAGCAGGGAGATGTTGTCACCCACCGGCCAGTCGGCGATGCGCTCCACCGGTTGGGAGAGACGGCGCTGGAAGTCGAGCTGATTGGGGATCTTGTCGGTGATAAGACCGAAGCGGTCCACCATAAATACCCGGCTGCGCGCCTGGGCATCGGTCAGCCCTTCGGCCTTCATCTGCGCCACGATCTGCTCGGCGATACCGCAACCGGCGCTGCCCGCCCCGAGGAAGGCGACCCGCTTCTCGGAGAGCTTGGCACCGGAGGCCTTGCAGGCGGCGATGAGACTGCCCAGGGTCACGGCAGCAGTACCCTGAATGTCGTCGTTGAAGCAGCAGAGCTCGTTCTTGTAGCGGTTGAGCAGTGGCATGGCGTTGTTCTGGGCGAAATCCTCAAACTGCAGCAGGATATCGGGCCAGCGGCGCTTGACCGCCTGAATGAAGGCATCGACAAACTCGGCGTACTCATCCCCCGAGATACGCGGATTGCGCCACCCCATATAGAAGGGGTCATTCAGCAGTTGCTGGTTGTTGGTGCCCACATCCAGCACCACCGGCAGGCAGTAGGCGGGCGAAATGCCGCCACAGGCGGTGTAAAGCGACAGCTTGCCGATGGGAATGCCCATGCCACCGATACCCTGGTCACCCAGACCCAGGATCCGCTCACCATCGGTCACCACGATCACCTTGACGTTCTGCTTGGTGGCGTTTTGCAGCATGTCATCGATCCTGTCCTTGTCCGGATAGGAGATAAACAGGCCACGGGCGCGGCGATAGATGTTGGAGAACTCCTCGCACGCCTTGCCCACCGTCGGGGTGTAGATGATGGGCAGCATCTCGGTCAGGTGGTTGTGCAGCAGACGGTAGAAGAGCGTCTCGTTGGTATCCTGGATGTTGCGCAGATAGATGTGCTTGTCCATGTCGTTGCCAAACGCCATGAACTGACGATAGGCGCGCTCGGCCTGCTCTTCGATGGTCTCGATATTCTGGGGCAACAGACCTTCGAGGTTGAAGTTGCTGCGCTCTTCGCTGGTGAAGGCGCTGCCCTTGTTGAGCAAAGGGGTCTCCAGCAGGGCGGGACCGGCGTAGGGAATGTAGAGAGGACGTTTCTGGTTATTATCTTCAAACATGGATCTTGGTACCTAAACGGTTAGCTAGACGCAGGGACCCGCCGATCCTAGGGGCTTGTCTCATTAATTTCAAAGAGTTTGCACATCCGTTGCAAAAGGTTTGCGACCCAGTCGACGAAAGGCGCCGGGGGTCTGACCAGTCAGACGACGAAAGCGGTTGGCAAAGTTGGCTCCATCGCTGTAACCGACCCGGGCCGCCAGCTCGCCAAGTGGCCAGTTGGTATAGAGCAGCAGCTGGCGCGCCTTGTTCATTCTGAGCTCGGTCACCCTCGCCATCGGCCCCATACCGAACGCTTGCTGACAGAGACGATGCAGATGGGGAACCGAGCAGGCCATCTGTCGGGCCAGCAGGGCGACACTCCAGGGTTCGTCCAGGCGCGCCTCCACCCGGCGAAACAGTGCCTGCAATCTGAGTTCAGGGGTGCCGCGTACCTCCCCTTGCAGGGTGCGCTCCAGCAGCGCCAGCAACAGACTGAGCAGTTGGGGTTGCAGCGGGGAGCGAACCCCTTCCCCCTGCATCAGGCTGAGCAGATGGTAGAGCTGATCGCCGCCATCCCCTTGCCAGATACGGTGACCAAGGCGATGCAGGTGCTGCCAGCGCGGCACGTCATCGAGCAAAATCCAGCTGATCTGCCAGCTTTCGCCAATCAGCTTGAGACCGCCAGGCACGGCGGCGGGCAGGAAAATCAGCGACCCGGCAGGAATGGCTTGCTCCCCCTCGTCGGTGAGCAGCGCCCCCCCCTCATCGTGACTCACCATCAGGATGTGAAACTCGGGGCGATTGCGGCGGATGAGGTAGTGATCCCGCACCCGGGAGAGGCCGGTCAGGAAGATCCCCGCCTCGCCGAGCAGGGGCAGCCCTTCACGTCCCAGCATCTGCTCTTCACAGGCTGGCGCTATCTCCAGACACTCGCTGGCAAATGGCATAACACCTCAACAGGATAGTTTTACACAAGAAAATCGAGAGCTACTCACAGTGAGAAGAGCCTCGCCAGCCCCTATCATACCCCTGACAAACCTTGCTTTTCTCATACCCGGTTAACAACTATGAATTATTGGCAAGCGATTTTAAAACAAACCACCGATCGCGAGTTCATGACCCGATTGTGGCGGCTGGCTCTGCCTGTCTCGCTGCAATCCATGATGTTCTCCCTGCTCGGCCTCATCGATATCATGATGGTGAGCCAGCTTGGCACCACGGCAGTGGCGGCGGTCGGCTTGGGTAACCGGGTCTTCTTTTTCAATCTGCTGGTGATAGCGGGCCTCGCGGGCGGGGTCTCGGTATTGGCAGCACAATACTTCGGGCGCGGGGAGATGGCCGGGGTGCGCCGCTCCCTGGCGCTGGCCATAGTGGGCGCCTTGCTGGTCACCCTGCCCTTTGCCTTCATCTATGTGTTATCACCGGGCAGCGTACTGGGTTTTGCCAGTCAGGATCCGGCACTGCGGGCACTGGCGGATCAATTCCTGATGATCACCGGCGCCACCATCCTCTGTACCGCCATCGTGGTGCCGCTGGAGTCAGCCCTGCGCTCGGTCGGCAATGCCGCCGCGCCGACCCGCATCGGCATTATCGCCATCATCGCCAACGTCATCCTCAACTACGCCCTCATCTTCGGTCACTTCAGCTTCGAGGCGATGGGGGTCGCCGGTTCGGCCTGGGGCACCACCATTTCCCGGCTGCTGCAGACAGCCCTGCTACTGCTCTACGTAAAGCGTTATGAAGCGCGCCTGATCCCGCGCGCACCAGACTGGCTGGCCGCCTTCAAGCGCAAGGAGGTGGTGCGCTTTACCCTGATCGCCCTGCCGCTGCTGTTCCATGACGGCCTCTGGGCCTTCGGCATGCTGATTTACGGCTTTCTATATGCCCATCTTGGCACCGATTCGCTGGCCATCATGACCACACTCGGCACCCTGGAGAGCATCCTGATCTCCCTCTTCTTCGGACTGGCGGTGGCCTGCTCCACCCTGCTCGGCCACCGGCTCGGAGCCGAGGAGTACGAGATTGCCTGGCAGCACTCCCAGCTGTTCCTGCTGCTGGCACCGATTGGCGCGCTACTGGTGGGGATCATCGTCTGGCTGCTGCAAGCCAACCTGCTGCAGTGGGTCGGCAACCTGCCCCCCGAGCTGATGACGGAAGCGGGTCAGGTGCTCGGCATCATGTGCCTCGGGATGCTGCTCAAGGTGTTCAACATGGTGGGGATCATCGGGGTGCTGCGCTCTGGCGGCGATGTGAACTACAGCATCTTTATCGACATCGTCGGCATGTGGTGCATCGGCATCCCGCTCGCCTGGGTGGCTGTCACGCTGCTCGGCTGGCCCCTCTCCTGGGTGGTGGCGGTGGTCTTGCTGGAGGAGCTCAGCAAGGTGCTGCTGGTGCAGCGCCGTATTCGCCAACGCTGCTGGCTGAAGAATCTGGTGATCGGATAAACAGCCACAAATCGGGGTCATATCAATGACAGAAAAACCCTGTTTGCAGTATGCTGGGCGTCTCTTCAATCAGAGACAGGGATCCACGGTTTCCCTGTCCAGTAGTCGTTTAAGGAGACGAGCATGCAACCACAGAAAGAGCTGATCACCGAGACGGCCCTGCTTGAGATGGCCAACAAGATCATCAAAGAGCATGAAGACTTCATCCACGGTATGCGCGCCGATTCGGTGGAGCAGAAGGGGGATATTCTGGTGTTCAAGGGGGAGTATTTCCTGGCCGAAGATGGTACCCCGACCGGCAAGACCATGGCGGTCTTCAACATGTTCAAGCTGCTGGCCCAGCAGCTCTCCGGCAAGTACAAGCTGGCCTGATCTCGCCAGCTCATTGCCAACAGGATGCCGCCCTCAGGCGGCATCTGTTTTTGCGCGGTTCTGCCCCTCGACCACCACGCAGTTGCGTCCCGCCATCTTGGCCTGATAGAGGCACTCGTCGGCACGGTTGATCAGAATATCGATGGTGTCATCGGCACGAGCCATGGCAATCCCGATACTCACCGTCACCTCCAGCAATTCGTCCGAGGTGGGGCTCTTCACCAGCCGCGCCTCGACGGCAATGCGCAGCCGCTCGGCCATTTTGCTCGCCAGCGCCGGATCTGCGCAGTTGTGCATCAGGATGGCAAACTCTTCGCCGCCATAACGCCCCAGCACCATGTCAGGCTCCAGCTGCTCCCCCAGGGTGGTAGCCACCTCCTTGAGCACCGCATCCCCCGCCAGATGGCCGTAGATATCGTTGATCCGCTTGAAGCGATCGAGATCCAGCAGCATCACCGCAAAGGGCTTCTTCTTGAGTTGCAGCCGGATTCGGGCCTGCTCCAGCTGCTTCATCAGCAGGCGGCGGTTCATCATGCCGGTCAGCTCATCGGTGGTTGATTCCCGATATAGCCGCAGCAGCATGTTGAGTTGGCCGCACTGCACCCAGCAACTGGCCATGGTAAACATGCCGAGCACCCACACCTGATTCAGAGTGGCCTGACTCCAGATGCTCTGTCCCACCAGCAGCCAGTGGCCCAGCAGCATGGTCACCAGTACCACGCCTGCCAGTTGCAAGCCGAGGGAGAGGGGGATGGGGAAGATGGCAAACAGGGTGATCAGCAGATAGGGAAAGGCAGCATAGCCCGCCTGCAACTCCTGTCCGGCGCCAAAGCTGTTCAGGCAAAAGAGGGAGAAGAGCATCATCACGGCCATCAGGTAGCCAAGGGCCAGCTTCATCCGCTCCCGCTTGAAGTGGATGAGATACGAGAGCGGAATAAGTGGCGAGAGCGCCAGAGTGCAGAAGATCCTGGCCTGGAACAGCTGCTCGAAATGAACGGCGGGCAAGGTCAGCCAATCCACCACGGCCCAGGCGGGCAATCCGAGCATCAGCAAGCAGGTCAGCAGGCGCAAACGCACCGTCATAAAGCCCATGCGAGTACGAGTAAAGTCTTCGGAGTGAACCCTCGCACTCCAGAACTCTGACAACTTGAGCATCCAGAGTCTCCACGATGAATACTGAGGGCTCATTCTACACCTACAAAGTGGTAAAAATGTCATTAGCGGGGAGAATAAAAAGGAGAGGTCGGTCACACAAACCGACAGATGATAATCGCAGCGCGCAAACGTTTCAACCCATCAAAAAATAAACCTTTTTTTGCATAATTAGCGCTGGTCAGCCTCATTTCAATCACTACAATAGCGCCCAATTTTCTCCCCCTCCCCACACAATTCGAGGTACTTATGGAACAGGCTGCTGTCACACGCGCCAATCGAGAGGCACATCCACCCAGGCGAGCCCATAGCGAACTGGTCTATGGCATAGAGGATGTCCCGCCTCTGCCCCAGACGCTGTTCGCCGCCCTGCAGCATATGCTCGCCATGTTTGTCGCCATCATTACCCCACCCCTGATTATCGCCAATGCCCTCGGCCTCCCTGCCGCCGACACCCGTTATATCGTCTCCATGTCGCTGGTCATGTCCGGCATCGCCTCCTTCATTCAAACCCGCCGCTTCGGCCCCATCGGTTCCGGCCTGCTCTCGGTGCAAGGTACCAGCTTCAACTTCCTCGGCCCCATCATCGCCTCCGGTCTCGCTCTCAAACAGGCGGCCATGCCCACCGAGGATCTGTTGGGCACATTGTTTGGCACCATGATGGTTGCCGCACTCACTATCGTGGTGATGAGCCGCTTCCTCCATCTGGTGAAACGGATCATCACCCCGCTGGTCACCGGCATAGTGGTGCTGCTGATCGGCCTGACCCTGATCAAAGTGGGCCTGATCAGCATGGGCGGCGGCTATGCAGCCCTCTCTGATGGCAGCTTCGCCAGTCACACCAACCTCTTCCTCTCCCTGCTGGTGCTCGGCCTGATCGTGTTGCTGCAACGCAGTCGCAACCCCTGGTTGCGCCTCTCCGCCATCATGATCGCCATGCTGGCGGGCTATGCCGTGGCACTGCTGTTGGGCAAAGTGAGCGCCCCCACCTTCGACGGCCCACTGGTGATGGTGCCCATTCCGCTCCACTACGGTCTCGGCTTTGACTGGCAGCTGTTCGTGCCGCTCGCCATCATCTTCGTGGTGACGGCGCTCGAAGCGATCGGCGACATGACCGCCACCTCGGATATCTCCGGCGAGCCACTGGAAGGGCCTGTCTATATGGAGCGGATCAAAGGCGGCGTGCTGGCCGATGGCGCCAACTCCATGCTGGCAGCGGTTTTCTCCACCTTCCCCATGTCCACCTTCGCCCAGAATAACGGCGTTATTCAGCTGACCGGCGTCGCCAGCCGCCACGTCGGGCTCTTTATCGCCGCCATGCTGGCGCTGCTCGGCCTGTTCCCGGCGGTCGCCAGCCTGGTACAGCAGATCCCCGAGCCCGTGCTGGGGGGCGCCACTATAGTGATGTTCGGCACCATCGCCGCCGCAGGCGTGCGCATCATTGCCCGCGAGGAGCTGGATCGCCGCGCCCTGATGATCCTGGCAGTGTCGCTGGCCATGGGGCTGGGAGTCGCGCAGGTGCCGGAAGTGCTGCAACACCTGCCGGAGCTGGCCAAGAGCGTGCTCTCCTACGGCGTCGCCACCGGTGGCATTACCGCCATCGTGCTCAACCTGCTGCTGCCCAAGCGCGAAGCGCGTCACTCCTGAGACACCGCCTACCGATAGCAAACAGCCCCGCACTGCGGGGCTTTACCTTGCCAGTCGCCACGGGTAGTGTGCTGGGCAGCCTTTTTTGAGGATGCCGCCATGCCCTATCGCCTGCTCTCCCCCCTCCCCGATACCGCTTCACCCGCACAGATACTGGCGCAAGAGCAGTGCTGGTTGCGCGACTGTGCCCATGACGGCCAGCCCCGCGCTCACCTGTGGCAGGCGCCCCAATGTCTGATTGTCACTCGCAAAGATACCCGCCTCCCCCATTACGAAGCCGCCTGCCAGCAACTTGCAGCTGAAGGCTGGCCGGTACATGTGCGCGACAGCGGTGGCACCGCCGTGCCCCACGGGGCGGGCATTCTCAACCTATCCCTGCTGCTGCCTCGCACCACCACAGAGCTCGCCCACTACTACCGGCTGCTGGGGGCGCCGCTGCTGACCCTGTTGGCGGAGTACAGCCTTGAGGGAAGCTATGACTTCGTGCCCGGATCCTTTTGCGATGGTCAGTACAATCTGGTGATCGGGGGACGCAAGATCACCGGTACCGCCCAGCGCTGGCTGGCGCCAGGGCAGGATCACCAGGGCGCCGTGCTGGCGCAAGCCATGCTGCTGGTGGCGGGTGATGTGGATGAGGGAACCAGGATGGCGAGCCGCTTCTACGAATTGGCGGGCGGCGAGCTGCGTTTTATGGCGGGAACCTCCACCACGCTGGCAAGCTGCATCGATTGGCACGGTAGCGATCAGGCACTGGTAGAGAAAGTGCGAGCACGTCTGGATAGCCTGCTGAGCGAGGGGCTATCCCCCCCATCCTGACCTTATTCCGAAGGGAGAGGGAAAGTACCTATCCTTAGACACAGTGTCTAGTCCTGAAATAGGTTTACACATTTTCAACTAGCATTTCTCTACTCAGAACCCCCTATGTACCGCATCGGGGGTTCTGTATTTCAACGCATGATGCGGCCGCTCC
>NZ_JBGLRC010000034.1:0-35803 GCF_041402345.1 Aeromonas sp. S11(2024)
GCGTGGAGGAAGTCGAGAGCGTGAGCGATACGCATAAAAAATCCGAAACCAATCAACAGGTTTCGGATTTTCACACAACAGAAGGATCGGTCAATGGATCCTTAACTGATCGGCATTACCCTAAGGCGTCTTTCTTATTTTCAGGACTTGGAGCAAAAAGCTTGGAGGTTATTCTCCCCCCCCCCCCGCCAAGCCCCGCCCCCAATCAAATCGGGGTAATGGAGGTGATATGGGCATCCCCGTCCAGTGATTTGAAGATCTGCACCACGGCTTCGCCATGGATTGGTTTGGCAAGCGGCACAGTGCTCTTGCACTTGAAGCGGTAGTTGGTGCCAGCCACCACCTGGGTGGAGACTTCAAAGGGTACATATTGCACCCCGACAAATCCTTTCAGCGCCTGATCAAATACCGCCTGATCCTCGGCGGTCAGCTTGTGATATGCGGTCCATCCACCCACCAACACTGCTTGTTCTGACATATCAAACTCTCCGTGCTCTATGATCCCGACTCGTTTGGCCGTTCGGGCTGCGCCCCGTTGATTCAAGTGGTGTCCGGTCTCCACCGGGGTGCCATCACTGCCGGTTGGCGCGATGACGATGAGCAAATTTGCACAGCTATCTGCACCAGGATCAGCCCTCCCCCTTGCCACAAGCCGCTGTTGGCAGCAGGCTCAATTGGCATGAGAGAGCCTAGTGCGCGATGGCAAAAATGCCCCTGTCACATATGACAGGGGCAAGGTGGCGAAAAAGCTGCTCGAAAAAAGAAGATGTGTTGCGCAAACGATTGAGAAAAGAAAAGACGCCTCAAGGGCGTCTTTTTGCATTTTTATGCTCGAAGGGCAGAAGGGTGCGAGCCGCTTATTCCCATTCGATGGTTGCGGGCGGCTTGCCGGAGACGTCGTACACCACGCGGGAGATACCGTTGATCTCGTTGATGATGCGATTCGATACGTGACCGAGGAAGTCGTACGGCAGGTGAGCCCAGTGGGCAGTCATAAAGTCGATGGTTTCGACGGCGCGCAGGGCAATCACCCAGTCATATTTGCGACCGTCGCCCATCACGCCAACGGAGCGCACCGGCAGGAACACGGCGAACGCCTGGCTGACCTGGTTGTAGAGGTCGGCTTTGCGCAGCTCTTCGATAAAGACTGCATCGGCGCGGCGCAGAATATCGCAGTACTCTTTCTTCACTTCGCCAAGGACGCGCACGCCCAGACCCGGGCCCGGGAACGGGTGACGGTAGAGCATGTCGTAGGGCAGACCCAGCTCCAGACCAACGCGGCGCACTTCGTCTTTGAACAGTTCGCGCAGCGGCTCAACCAGACCCATCTTCATCTCTTCCGGCAGGCCGCCGACGTTGTGGTGAGATTTGATGACGTGGGCTTTGCCGGTCTTGCTGGCAGCGGATTCGATAACGTCCGGATAGATGGTGCCTTGCGCCAGCCACTTGGCGTTTTTCAGCTTTTTCGCTTCATCATCAAACACTTCGACGAAGACGCGGCCGATGATCTTGCGCTTGGCTTCCGGCTCGTCAACACCGGCCAGGGCGGAGAGGAAGCGCTCTTCGGCTTCAACCTTGATGATGTTCAGACCAAAGTGGTCACCAAACATCTCCATCACCTGCTCGCCTTCGTTCAGGCGCAGCAGGCCGTTGTCAACGAAGACGCAGGTCAGGCGATCGCCGATGGCGCGGTGCACCAGCATGGCGACCACGGAGGAGTCGACACCGCCGGAGAGGCCGAGGATCACTTCATCGTCACCCACCTGCTCGCGGATGCGGGCGACGGCGTCGTCGATGATGGTGGCCGGGGTCCAGAGGCATTCGCAGCCGCAGATATCTTTGACGAAGTGCTCCAGCATGCGGGCACCCTGACGGGTGTGGGTTACTTCCGGGTGGAACTGCACGCCGTAGAAGCGCTTGGCTTCGTTGGCCATGGCCGCGTGCGGGCAGGTCGGGGTCTGAGCGATGGTGGTGAAGTCGGCCGGAATGGTGGTGACCTTGTCACCGTGGCTCATCCAGACATCCAGCAGGGCATTGCCGTTGTCGGCGATGGCATCTTCGATGTTGCGCAAGAGCGCGCTGCTCTTGCCAGCTTCGCCCAGCACTTCCACCTTGGCGTAACCGAATTCACGCTCGGTAGAGGATTGCACCTTGCCACCCAGCTGCTCGGCCATGGTCTGCATGCCGTAGCAGATACCGAACACAGGGACACCGGCGTTGAACACATACTCGGGGGCGCGCGGGCTGCCCGCTTCGGTGACGGACTCGGGGCCGCCGGAGAGGATGATGCCGCTCGGATTGAATTCGCGGATCTGCTCTTCGGTTACGTCCCAGGCCCACAGTTCGCAGTAAACGCCGATTTCGCGCACACGGCGGGCGATCAGCTGGGTGTACTGGGAACCGAAGTCGAGGATAAGGATACGGTGCTGGTGAATGTCTTTAGTCATTTTATTCCTGCATCAGGCTGATGTTGTCACAAAGGGCACGGGATAAAAAAAGGGTGGAAAAACGGGGCGCAGGGCCCCGTTTTATCAGCCCATCCGATAGTTGGGGGCTTCTTTGGTAATGGTCACATCGTGGACGTGGGACTCTTTCATCCCGGCGCCGGAGATGCGCACGAACTCTGCCTTGGTGCGCATGTCGTCGATGGTGGCGCTGCCGGTCAGGCCCATGGAGGAGCGCAGGCCGCCCATCTGCTGGTGGATGATCTCTTTGAGGCGCCCCTTGTACGGCACGCGGCCTTCGATGCCTTCCGGCACCAGCTTGTCGGCGGCGTTGTCGGTCTGGAAGTAGCGGTCGCTGGAGCCTTTGGACATGGCGCCCAGGGAACCCATACCACGGTAGGATTTGAAGGAGCGACCCTGATAGAGCTCGATCTCGCCCGGCGCTTCTTCAGTACCGGCGAACATGGAGCCTACCATGACGCAGCTGGCGCCCGCGGCGATGGCCTTGGCGATGTCGCCGGAGAAGCGGATACCGCCATCGGCAATCACCGGAATACCGGTGCCTTCCAGCGCGTCAACGGCGTCGGAGATGGCAGTGATCTGGGGCACGCCCACGCCGGTCACGATACGGGTAGTACAGATGGAGCCCGGGCCGATACCGACCTTGACCGCATTGACACCGGCAGCAGCCAGCGCCTTGGCGCCCGCGGCGGTCGCCACGTTGCCACCGATGATCTGCAGATCCGGATAGGCGTCGCGAGTGGCCTTGATGCGATCCAGCACGCCCTGGGAGTGGCCGTGGGAGGAGTCGATCAGCAGCACGTCAACACCGGCTTCCACCAGCGCAGCGACGCGCTCTTCGTTGCCAGCACCGGCACCAACCGCAGCACCAACCCGCAGACGACCCTTGTCATCTTTACAGGCGTGGGGCTTGCGCTCGGCTTTCTGGAAATCTTTAACGGTGATCATGCCCTTGAGTTTGAAGTCGGCGTTCACCACCAGCACTTTTTCGATACGGTGCTTTTGCATCAGGGCAACCACCTCTTCGCGAGGGGCCCCTTCACGCACGGTGACCAGACGTTCTTTCTGGGTCATGATCTGTTCAACGGTCTGGGAGAGGTCAATCACGAAGCGCACGTCACGGCCGGTGATGATACCGACCAGCTGATTGCCGTCAGTCACCACGGGGTAACCGGCGAAGCCATTCTTGTGGCTCAGCTCCTTGATTTGGGCGATGGTCATGTCAGGGCGCACGGTGACGGGGTCGGTGACCACGCCGCTCTCGTACTTCTTGACCTTGCGCACTTCGGCAGCCTGCTGCTCGATGGACATGTTCTTGTGGATAAAGCCGATACCGCCTTCCTGGGCCAGTGCGATAGCCAGACGGGCTTCGGTCACTGTGTCCATGGCAGCGGAGATCATCGGGATGTTCAAGCTGATGGCGGAGGTCAGCTTGGTACGCAGATCGGCAGTATTGGGAAGAACTTCGGAGTGGGCGGGAACCAACAGTACATCGTCGAAGGTTAACGCTTCTTTGGCAATCCTGAGCATGGCAATATCTCACCGTTGAGGAAGTGGGGGTGTAAAATATTGCCGACGAAGTTTACTCACGCATTGGTCACTGGTAAAGAAGTTTTTTGAATTTTTTATGGCATAGCCCTCTTTTAGGCGGCCAAAACGCCAAAAAACCAAGATTATCAGTACGAAAACCGCCATTTCGGGGCAAAAGAGTTGGCTAACCGGTGATTTATGCAAAACCGGGAGGTGCCGACGCAGCCCAACCCCCATGCAAAGGGATGATCGACAGGGGCTCAGGGGGCAAGCGGCCTCTGACCACCCTCCCCTTGTTTTGTGTCCTTGTATTGTCTCTTGCCCTCGCGGCGACCACTCGCACCGGTATCATTCTCTTCTCAATGTCCTTTGCTCGGTCTGGATAATAAATTTCGCCCGCTGCCAATATATATTTTCTGGCACAACAAGGGTTGCCTCTCTTTATTATTTTCGCCCCACCATCCGCAGCAAGGTATTATCTTTATCCAGCAGATGATGTTTCAACGCCCCGACAATGTGCACCAGCAAAAATGCCAGCATGACATATGGCAAATATATATGGACTGTGTGAGCAATATCCCGAACGGATTCACTAAATGGAATCACATTGGCAGGATCATGGATATCTGGATTCATCGGAATAATAGACCTGCCAAATATCGCAACACCTCGGCCAGCCGCTGCGGAATAACAGAGACCGGACACCGGAATAAGCAGCGTTGAAATCAGCAAACCCCAGTGGATCGCCCTGGCTGCCAATGCCTCGTAAACAGGATATTGACGCACAGGCTCAGGCCACCCTTTAACAAGGCGGAGAATGGCGCGGGGCAGGATCAAGATCAGTGCAATCACCCCCAGGGATTTATGCAGGGCATAGAGATCCCATATTTCAAATTTCACCATCAGATAGCCCACAAGGGTCAGGCCAATCATCAGCAAGGCAACCGACCAGTGCAGCAAACGGGTCGTCAAACTTAAGCGGGCTGAGGGATTCATAAGCTACTCCAAACAGGGGGCGAGTGAACGCTGGTCAAGATGGTGGCGCCGTGAACATCAGCAGCACCTGAGATATCAACAGCATCGAGACAAGCCGTAACTTGGCCCGATGCGGGCAAGCGCGAGGGCTTTGTCGGGAGCCATACTGCCTGCCCGGATAAACGGCAGCGTTTCCAATCTTGCTTTTCTGCTGCTGGCGCCTCCTGCTTAACGCCCTCCCCCTGTTTCGGGTTAAGATAGCGGCCATCGTTTTATCCCGGCCACGCCGGAGCAGACCACAGGTACGCCTTTGAACCGATTTACCCCATCCAGTGCGGCGAGCGGCCGCGAGCAGCAGGTCTTTACCGTCACCCGCCTCAACAGCGCCGTGCGCATGATCCTGGAGCAGGATCTGGGGCTGGTGTGGCTGACCGGCGAGCTCTCCAATCTGGCGATGCCAAGCTCCGGTCACTGGTACTTCTCCCTCAAGGACATGTCGGCGCAGGTACGCTGCGCCATGTTCAAGGGCAACAACCGGCGGGTGGCCTTCCGCCCGCAGGATGGCATGCAGGTGCTGGTGCAGGCGCGGGTCTCCCTCTATGAGCCGCGCGGCGACTACCAGCTGATCATCGAGTCGATGCAGCCCGCAGGCGATGGCGTGCTGGCGCTGCGTTTTGAAGAGCTCAAGCGCCGTCTCGGGGCCGAGGGGCTGTTTGACGAAGGCCGCAAGCGGCCGCTGCCCCGTGAACCGCGGGCGGTGGGCCTTATCACCTCCGCCACCGGCGCCGCCCTGCACGATATGCTGACGGTGCTTAAACGGCGCGCGCCGGATCTGCCGGTCTTTATCTACCCGACTCAGGTACAGGGGAGCGCCGCCATCAGCCAGATCGTCGCGGCGATCGCCAAAGCGAACCGGCGCGCCGAGGTGGATGTGCTGATCGTCGGGCGCGGCGGCGGGTCGCTTGAAGATCTCTGGTGCTTTAACGAAGAGGCGGTGGCGCGCGCCATTGCCCACTCCGCCATCCCGGTTATCAGCGCGGTGGGCCATGAGGTGGATGTCACCATCAGCGACTTTGCCGCCGACTTGCGCGCCCCGACCCCATCGGCCGCCGCCGAGCTGGTGGCGCCGGATCAGAGCGCCCGTGCCCAGCGTCTCGTTCACCTCAAGCAGCGACTGCTGCAGGCGATGAGCCGCCAGCAGACCGCCGCCCGCCACGATTTCATCCTGCTGCAAAAGCGGCTCGACCATCAGGATCCGAAGCGGCGGCTGGAGCAGCAGTCCCAGCGCCTTGACGAGCTCTCCGCCCGCTTGCAACAGCTGTTGAATCAACGGTTGCATCAGGGAGAACGGCGGCTGGCCAGCCTTGAGCTGCAGCTACAGGGCAAGAGCCCGGAGCGTTTGCTGGCCGCTGGCAAGCGCCGTCATCAGCTGGCCGAGGAGCGGCTCTATGCCCTCATCGCCAAACGGCAGGATCTGGCGAGCCACCGCCTTGCCATGCTCACCGCCCGCCTTGACGGGGTGAGCCCGCTCGCCACTCTGGGGCGCGGCTACTCCATCACCCGCACTGCGCGTGGCGAAGTCATTAGTCGCGCCGATCAGGTCAACAGTGGCGACCAGCTCATCACCACCCTGGCGCAAGGGAGCCTGCAGGTGCGGGTCGAGGAAATTATCAAAGACCCAGCGCAGTAGATCTGCTGCGCCAAAACACCAGCCAGCATGCTACCCAGCTCGGCTGTTGGCCCGTTAATCAACCAAACAAAAAGGCCACCACCGCAAACACGGTGGTGGCCTTTTTGGTCTCGGATGCTTGCGACCTCACCCCTTGGCGCGACGGGCGACCAGGGTGAACTTGTAATCATCGCTCTTGAAGAAGTTGCGACTGAACTCGAACACGGTGCCATCTTGCAAGAAGCCACGGGAAACCTTCTCGATAATGGGCTTGGCAGGGTCGATACCGAGCGCCTCCACCACCTGCGCCGAGGGGAGCACAGGAATGATCTCCTGCTCACTGCGGTCGATCACCAGCTGCTTCACCTCTTCGATGTAGTGGTACTTGGAACCCTGCATCACCGCATAGCTGAGGTCGGGGAAGAGGGCGAGCGGCATCCAGGTCTCCTCCAGCGTTACCGCGATCTGGCGAATAAAGCGCACCCGCTTGACGTAGTAGACCAGCGCCCCTTCCAGCAGATTGAGCCGCTCGGCCAGCTCGCAGCTTGCCTTGATCACCTCGAAGGCGAGAATGTCGCTGTGGGTCTCGGCCGCCGGATCGGTCACCTTCTCGTAGAGGCTGGTGAGCTGATAGATGTCGTAGTTCACCTTCTCCTGCCGCACATAGCTGCCGCTGCCCTGAATGCTCTCGATGACGTTGAGTTCGGTCAGCTGCTTGAGGGCCTGACGCACCGTCACCCGGCTCACCCCGAACTGCTCGCGCAGCTCGGCTTCGGTGGGCAGGGCATCGCCGGGGGCCAGCTCCCCTTGCGCAATCCACTGCTGGATGGTGTCGGCTATCTGGCGATACATGGGTTTTTTCGACACGAAAGGCCACCTCGTCGGCTCTGCACCATGATAAATGGAAGAGGCGCCATTCTACCCCAGTTGCATGACAGACAAAACGGCTCAGCCCCATTTGACCTAACAAATCACCCTGAGTAAACAATACAAAAACAATACAAATAATGAATTGTATGATACCACTCACAAAAATCAGTCGGCCGGTTTGTTAGCATCGCTGTCACTTTCACCATGACGGCTTGCTGGCAAGCCAACCTGACAGAGGATCATCATGAATCTGACCAGTCTTACCGGCCCCCATCTCATCACGTTGCAAACCCGGTTTGCCGATCGGGATGCGGCCATTCATGCCCTGGCTGATCGGCTCGATCAGGCCGGCAAGCTGCACGACAAGGCCGCCTTTTTGGCTGCGGTCATGGCCCGCGAGGCGCAGGGCCCCACCGCCCTTGGCGAAGGGCTGGCAGTGCCCCACGGCAAGTGTGATGCGGTGCGTGAAGCAGCCTTTGCCGTCGCTACCCTGAGCGAGGAGCTGGGCTGGGAGGGGATCGACGGCCCCGAGCCGGTCAACCTGATCTTCATGCTGGCGATCCCGACCGATCAGGCGGGCTCCACCCATATGCAGCTGCTCACCACCCTCACCACGGCCCTGGTGGATGACGATACCCGCGAGGCGGTGCTGGCGGCCCAGAGTGCCGAGCAGCTGATAGCGCTGCTCGATGGCGAAGGGGATAGTGGCAAGCAACCAGCAAAAAAATACAACCTAGATACAAATCAACCCACTGTGGTCTGTGTCACCGCCTGCCCGGCGGGGATCGCCCACACCTATATGGCTGCCGAGTATCTGGAAAAGGCGGGGCGCAAACTGGGCATTCGGGTACTGGTCGAGAAGCAGGGTGCCAACGGCATCGAGGATCGCCTGCCGCAAGAGGCGCTCGATGCTGCGGTGGCCTGCATCTTCGCCGCCGAGGTGGCCATCAAGGAGCAGGAGCGTTTTGCCGGCATCCCCCGGATCGAGACGCCGGTGGCCGAGCCCATCCGCCATGCCGAGCGGATCCTCAATGAGGCGCTGGAAGCGGCCAAGAGTGGTCGCACAGCCCCGAAACCAAACCTCAGCCAGAGCGACGCGCCAACCGGCAAGAAGGTGAGCCTCAAGACCGAGCTCAAGCAGGCGCTGCTGAGCGGTATCTCCTTTGCCGTGCCGCTGATCGTGGCGGGCGGTACCGTGCTCGCCGTCTCTGTGCTGCTGGCCCAGATCTTCGGCCTGCAGCATCTGTTTGATACCGAGAACTCCTGGCTCTGGATGTACCGCAAGCTGGGCGGCGGCATGCTGGGCACCCTGATGGTGCCGGTGCTGGCGGCCTATACCGCCTATTCGCTGGCAGACAAACCGGCGCTGGGCCCGGGCTTTGCGGCGGGACTGGCCGCCAACATGATTGGCTCCGGTTTTCTCGGCGGCGTGGTAGGCGGTCTTATCGCCGGTTACCTGATGCGCTGGGTCAAGCAGCATGTACGCCTTAGCCCCAACTTCAACGGCTTTCTTACCTTTTACCTCTATCCGGTGATCGGCACTCTGGTGGCGGGCAGCCTGATGCTGTTTGTCATCGGCCAGCCGGTAGCCTGGCTCAACAACAGCCTCACCGAGTGGCTCAACGGCCTCTCCGGCACCAATGCGCTGGTCCTGGGCGCCCTGCTCGGCTTTAT
This sequence comes from Aeromonas sp. S11(2024), assembly GCF_041402345.1. Taxonomy (NCBI): domain Bacteria; kingdom Pseudomonadati; phylum Pseudomonadota; class Gammaproteobacteria; order Aeromonadales; family Aeromonadaceae; genus Aeromonas; species Aeromonas sp. S11(2024). The sequence goes on from NZ_JBGLRC010000034.1 coordinate 9,184, forward strand.
GTGCTCGTTTGATCTGGGTGGCCCGGTCAACAAGGCGGCCTACGCCTTCTGCCTCGGCGCCATGGCCAACGGGGTCTACGGCCCCTACGCCATCTTCGGCGCGGTCAAGATGGTCTCGGCCTTTACCGTCACTGCCTCCACCCTGCTGGCACCGCGACTGTTCCAAACCTTCGAGATCGAGACCGGCAAATCGACCTGGCTGCTGGGGCTGGCGGGGATCACCGAGGGCGCCATTCCGATGGCCATCGAAGATCCAAGCCGGGTGATCGGCTCCTTCCTCGCAGGCTCGGTGGTCACCGGCGCCATGGTGGGAGCCATGGGGATTGGTCTCTCCACCCCGGGGGCCGGCATTTTCTCCCTCTTCCTGCTCCACGATGGCGGCCACGGCGCCATGATGGCGGCCGCCGTCTGGCTCGGTGCGGCGCTGGTGGGCACCCTTATCTCCACTGTGGTGCTGATCGGCTGGCGCCGTCACGCCATGCAGCGCGGCACCTATCAGGTGGTCGCCGCAGAGTAAGGCGCATCTTCACCACCACTTTTTCAACAGACTATTTTTCCGCACGGCAGGCAAGGGCCGCCGTGCGTCAGCAAAGGATCATTGTCATGACAGTTTCACGAGTTCACATCACGCCGCACATGCACTGGGATCGGGAGTGGTACTTCACCACCGAAGAGTCCCGCATCCTGCTGGTCAACAATATGGCGGAGATCCTGGCGCGGCTTGAATCCGACCCCGACTACAAGTTCTATGTGCTGGACGGCCAGACCGCGGTGCTGGAGGATTACTTCGCCATCCAGCCCGAGAACAAGGCCCGGGTGAAGGCACTGGTGGAAGCGGGCAAGCTCATCATCGGCCCCTGGTACACCCAGACCGACACCATGCAGGTGAGCGGCGAGTCCATCCTGCGCAATCTGCTCTACGGGATGCGCGATTGCCTCAGCCTTGGCGAGCCGATGAAGATCGGTTACCTGCCCGACTCGTTCGGCATGTCTTCCCAGTTGCCCCACATCTTCAACGGCTTCGGGATCGATCGGGCCATGTTCTGGCGCGGCTGCTCCGAGCGTCACGGCACCGACAAGACCGAGTTCCTCTGGCAGAGCAACGATGGCAGCGAGGTGACCGCCCAGGTCCTGCCGCTGGGATACGCCATCGGCAAGTACCTGCCGGAAGATGAAGCGGGCCTGCGCAAGCGGCTCGAATCCTACTTCGAGGTGCTGGAGAAGGCCTCGGTGACCAAGGATATCCTGCTGCCCAACGGCCACGACCAGATGCCGCTGCAACAGAACATCTTCGCCATCATCGACAAGCTGCGGGAGATCTACCCCCAGCGTGAATTCCACATGAGCCGCTTCGAGCAGGTCTTCGAGCGCATTGAGGCGTGCCGCGACCAACTGGCCACCCTCAAAGGGGAGTTCAACGACGGCAAATACATGCGGGTACATCGCACCATCTCCTCCACCCGGATGGACATCAAGCTGGCCCACGCCGCCATCGAGAACAAGATCGTCAACATCCTCGAGCCGCTGGCAAGCATCGCCTGGGCACTCGGCTTCGAGTACCACCATGGGCTGTTGGAGAAGATGTGGAAGGAGATCATGAAGAACCACGCCCATGACAGCATCGGCTGCTGCTGCAGCGACAAGGTCCATCAGGAGGTGATGACCCGCTTCATTCTGGCCGACGACATGGCCGAGAACCTGATCCGCTTCTACATGCGCAAGATTGTCGACAACATGCCGGTGGCGCTGTGCGAAGACGGCATACAGGTGGCCGACAAACTCTGCCTGTTCAACCTGATGCCTTTCCCCCGTCAGGAGGTGATCAACACCAGCATCCGCATTCGCGCCCAATCCTTTGCCTTGCGCGATGAGGCGGGCCAGCCGGTCCCCTACTTCATCCGTGCCAGACGCGAGATTGACCCGGGTCTGGTGGACAGACAGATCGTTCACTACGGCAACTACGACCCCTTTATGGAGTACGACATCCAGCTCTGCCATCCGCTGCCGGCCATGGGCTACTGCACTCTCCGTATCGAGGGCAACCAGCCGGGACTGGAGCAACCGGTGACCACCCGCGGCGAGCTGCTGGAGAACGATTTTTACCGCATCGCCCTCAATGACAACGGCACCTTGCAGATCCTGGACAAGCTGCGCGGCACTCGCTTTGATCAGGTGCTCACGCTGGAAGAGGGCTCCGATGATGGCGACGAGTATGACTACTCGCCATCGCGGGACGAGTGGCTGCGCTACTCCACCGAGTTTGCGGTGACTCGCGAGGTCACCCATCAGGCGTGGCAGAGCATCGCTACGCTCAAACTGCGTATGGCCTTGCCTGCCAACCTCGCCGAGCGTGCCAACCGCCAGTGCAGCGGCCACCTCGATGTCATCTGCCGCATCACCCTAGCGCACCAGAGCCCGCGTATCGATATCGAGCTGGAGCTCGACAATCAGGCCGATGATCATCGGGTGCGAGTGCTGATCCCCACCCCCTTCCCGAGCGACACCGTGGTCTCCGACAACCAGTTTGGCTGCATCACCCGCCCCACCCGCGACAGCGCCATGGCGAACTGGGAGGCGGAGGGGTGGAAAGAGGCCCCCATTCCGGTCTGGCAGCTCATGAACTTCGTCGCCCTGCAAGATGGCAAGCAGGGGCTGGCGGTGCTGAGCGATGGCCTGCGCGAGTTTGAAGTGATCGGCGAGCAGTGCGACACCCTGGCTCTCACCTTGCTGCGCGGGGTCGGCGTACTCGGTAAAGAGGAGCTGCTGCTGCGCCCGGGTCGCCCCTCCGGCATCAAGCTGCCCACACCGGACTCTCAGGTGCGCGGCAAACTCAGCTGCCGTTTCAGCCTGCTGGCGTTTGCTGGCGATCACATCAGCGCCAACGTGATGCAGGCGGCGCGCAGCTACCTCACCCCGGTTCGCTGCTACAACAAGATCCCGTTCGATGCCATGAAGCTCAACAAGGCGAGCTTCACCACTCCGCTGCACTTCAGTCTGCTCTCCATGGATCCCTCCGGTCCGGTGCTGAGCGCCCTGAAAAAGGCCGAAGATGAAGAGGCGCTGGTGATCCGGGTCTACAACCCGAGCGAGCAGGCTGTGCTGAAGGGTGGCAAAGTGAGCTGCGAACACGCCCTGAGCGACTGGCAAGCGGTGCGGATGGACGAACAGCCCCAGCCCCTTGAACTGGCCGCTGGCGAGTTTGGCGAGCTGGCGCCGTGCCACTCCCGCAGCGTGCGCTTTCGGGTGGCTCGCGGCTAACCGCCGGTAACACCCACAGGTAGCAACAGGCGGGGAAGAGTCATCCCCTCCCCGCCTGTTTATCCCTTCAAGCTGGCCTGCCCCGCTTGATAAAGACATAAAAAAATCCCCGCCAGTTGGCGGGGATTTTTATTGGGTTCTGCTTCATCCCGCGAGCGGGAGAGCACGCTTAACTGGCCTTGCGCAGGATCTGCTCAAGGTAGTCGGCGAAGCGGTGACCGTGATGCTCCAGCAGTTTCGGGAACATGGAGATGGAGGTCATGCCCGGGAAGGTGTTGATTTCATTCAGCAGGATCTCCCCCTCCTCAGTCAGGAAGAAGTCGATGCGCGAGAGATGGGTCAGTTTCAGCTGACGGAACGCCTTGAGGGCATACTCGTGGATCGCATCGGCCTGCGCCTGGGTCAACCCCTCGGCACGCAGTGCCGTCTCGGTATGGCTGGCGCTGCTGTACTTCTCTTCATAGGTGTAGAACTTGTCCTGCGGCACGCAGATCTCGCCCGGATAGGTGGCCACCAGCTCGTCACCGTACTGGTACACCGCCACTTCCAGCTCGCGCGGCTTGACCGCTTTCTCGATCAGTACCTGCTCGGAGTAACCGAAGGCATCGGCAATGCCCTTTACCAGATCCGCTTCGTTGCTGGCGGAGTAGCAGCCAACGGAAGAGCCCTGGGAGGCCGCCTTGATAAAGACCTTGCCCCACTTGGCCAGCGCGGCTTTGGCCTCGGCCAGCGCCGCCTCATTTTGCTCGGTCAGGAACAGGTATGGGGTGTTGGGAATGCCGATGGCGGAGAGCCACAGCTTGGTGCTGATCTTGTTGAAGCAGATCTTGCTCGCCTCGGCATCGCAACCGAGATAAGGCAATCCGGCCAGCTCGAGGAAGGATTGCAGATCGCCGGTCTCACCCGGGTAGCCGTGGATGCAGGGCACCACGTAATCCACCGGACGGGCCACGCTGTCAAACGAAAGCAGCTTGTCGAGCCCCAGCTTGCACTCGCGGCCATCGGCACTGAGCCAGCGATCGGCGAACATCTCGACGCGGGTCACTTCGACACCGGGCAGAAGGCCCAGTTGTTGCTCGAGGAAATTGGCGCTGCGCAGAGAAACTTCGTGCTCTGAGCCACCGCCGCCGCACAGCAGCAAGACATGCATGTTCTTCATTAGATGTGATCCCTTGGGAAAAGCGGCCTCGTCATGACCATTTGATAAGCCAACCACCATAAAAACCGGACGAAGCCAGATACGAACATAAGTGCGCGCCAGTGTAGCAAGGGAGATCAACCCTTGTCAGCTGATGGGAGACCCATGACCCCACTTCTTGCAGTGAAAAGTCTCCCCTGTGTCAAAATCGGGACACATTGCCCCTCAGCGCGGGGGATCGACCCTTCCCATGCCGTTGCCATTGACCCGAAACCAGCCGGCAATGCTGTAGCGCTCCTGATTGGCAGGCAGCACCTCGTGGGGAAACTCCTCGGAGAGAAACATGACCAGCCGCCCCCCCTTGGGGCTCACATCCATCAGAAACTGCTCCTTGTCGTCATACATGCGCAGCACTCCACCCGCTTCGGGCAGCCAGTCGTTGTTGAGGTAAAACACGGTGGTAAGACGGCGGTTGGAGCGACCGGCAAAGGCATCCCGATGGGTAGCGTAAAAATCCCCGCTGCGATAGCGGGCGAAGTGGGCCTCGTAGTCGAACAATCCCAGCATCAGCATCCGGTTGGCGGCAAGACGCAGGGACTCCATCCGGGCGAGGTAGTCGGCCACCGGCGCACCGAAGGAGGGCTCCAGCCAGTGGATCTGGTCACGGCGAATATCGGGATTGCCCTGGTGCAGGGCGTCACGGCCGATCCCGGCCGGTTGCCATTCGCTTGGCAAACAGGCTTTGAGGGCATCCACCTCGGCGGCGGTCAAAAAATCATCCACTATCACCCATCCCCGGGTGTAAATGGCATCCATGGCAGCTTGATAGTCCAAGATTGGCTCACAATGAGTGGAAAGAGGGCGCTTTGTAGCGACTTACCGGCAAAGTCACAAACCGGTTTGCTTCTCTTGAGAAGTCCCAACATCAATACGCGAGTTGCTGCCCACCGCCCCGCATTTTTGTCGCCAGTTGTGATCCCGCCCTGCCAAAGAGCGTATTGGCTGTCGAAACTGTGATGGCCCTTGCAATCGGGACGAGGAGGCGCCGCGGCCTCCTTGCGGTACCAAGAGCCAGCCGATACCGTAGCCGCATCGCCATGTTGCTGTTCATCCGGCACTTGTCTCTGTCACCGACCGAACCACTCACGGCACAACCCGCGCATCACCCACGAAAGGATCTTCTCATGTCTCTGCCCGACCTTATTTTGCAACGACTGGATGGTACCCCCTACCCGCTGACTCAACTGGCGGGCAAGGTAGTGCTGGTGGTCAATGTGGCCAGTCGCTGCGGCTTTACTCCCCAATATGAAGGGCTGGAAACGCTCTATCGGGAGCTCGGCCCCAAGGGGCTGGTGATTTTGGGCTTCCCCTGCAACCAGTTTGGCAATCAGGAGCCGGGGGATGCGGACGAGATCGCCCGCTTCTGCTCTCTCGATTATCCGGTCAGCTTCCCCATCATGGCCAAATGCGATGTCAATGGTGAACAGGCCCACCCCCTCTATCAATGGCTCAAGAAAGAGAAACCGGGGCTGCTGGGGCTCGAAAACGTCAAGTGGAACTTCACCAAGTTCCTGATCGACCGTGATGGCAAGGTGGTTGACCGCTTTGCTCCCACCACCAAGCCGGAGAGTCTGGCCGAGCAGATCAGCGAGATGCTCTGACCCTCCCGAGCCGTTTTGTGCCACTGCATTGAGCGATTGTATGGCGGCCGGTGCGACAGCTACTGCGCAGCGGCCGCTCTTTTGCTATATTACGGCCCCACTATCTTTTTCATATCGTGGCTGGCCCCAACACGCTGGCTGCCCGTTGAGCCAAAGGCTCATCTCAGGAGTTTCTCTCGAACATGTCATTCAACGAACTGGGTCTGTCTCCGCATATTCTGCGGGCCGTCAAGGAGCTGGGTTACGAACAGCCAACCCCCATCCAGCAGCAAGCGATTCCGGCCATTCTAGCCGGTCAGGATGTGCTCGGCGGCGCTCAGACAGGCACAGGCAAAACGGCCGGTTTCACCCTGCCGATGTTGCAGCGTCTGCTGGCCAACCACGGCCGTGGCCGTCGTCAGGTGCGCGCACTGGTACTGACCCCGACCCGCGAACTGGCGGCCCAGGTGGGCGAGAGCATCATCAAGTATGCCCACCACCTACCGTTCAAGACGCTGATCGCCTACGGCGGCGTCAGCATCAAACCCAATCTGGACGCCATCAAGCTGGGTGTGGACATTCTGGTCGCCACCCCGGGCCGTCTGCTGGATCTGCTGACCCAGGGCGCCCTGACCCTGAGCCAATTGGAAGTGCTGGTGCTGGATGAAGCGGATCGCATGCTCGACATGGGCTTTATCGTCGACATCCGCCGCATCATGAAGGCGCTGCCTGCAGAGCGGCAAACCCTGCTCTTCTCTGCCACCTTCTCAAACGACATCAAGGCGCTGGCCGATGACCTGCTGAACGACCCCACCCTGATCGAGGTTGACCCCAGCAATACTGCCGCGGAGCAGGTGACCCAACGCATCATTCAGGTGGATCGGGAACGCCGCCGCGAGCTGCTCTCCCACATGATTGGCCGTGGCAACTGGCAACGGGTGCTGGTGTTTGTTCGCACCAAGCAGATCGCCGACCGCCTCGCCCAGCAGATGCAAAAAGATGGTCTCAATACCGTGGCGATCCACGGTGACAAGAGCCAGGGTGCCCGCAACCGGGCGCTGGCCGATTTTCGCAGTGGCGAGGTGCGGGTGCTGGTAGCGACCGATATCGCCGCCCGCGGTCTCGATATCGATCAACTGCCCTACGTGATCAACTTTGAACTGCCCCAGATGGCGGAAGATTACATCCACCGTATCGGCCGTACCGGCCGCGCCGGTCGTGGCGGCGAGGCCATCTCGCTGGTCAGTCAGGATGAGCTGGGTCAGCTCAAGGCAATCGAAGCCCTGATCGGCCAATCCCTGACCGTGGAGATCCTGGAAGGGTATGAACCCAGCGGCAAGCCGAGTCGCCAGACTCTGCCGGGCAGCAAGCCGGTGCAGAACCCGCCTCGGTCTCGCGGTCATGCCAACGCCAAGAGCAGCAATGCCAAGGGCAAGCCAGCCGCGGGCAAGGGCAAAGCCAAGGGTGACGCCAGCAAAAAACCGGCCCAGTCTCCTCAAAACAAGTCCCGCAAGCGGGAAGTGGTGGGCGAGGATATCGGCTTTGCGCCGATGCGACGTCTGCCCAAAGCAATGCGCGACAGCTATCAGGAGAGCAGCGACGAGTAAGCTCGCGCGACGCTAACTGCCAAGCCAAAAGAGGGAGCCTGCAAGGCTCCCTCTTTCGTTATGGATCGCTCGGAGCCATGCAAGTACTCCGTGCAAATGCTCCGCTCGGGCTCAAACCAGCGAATGGCGTACCGCGGCAGTACCATGGCTGGGCGGCGCAGAACCATCGAGCGGATTGAGCTGCAAGAACTCGAACAAGCCAGCCTGCATATTGACGTTCCAGAAGCGGCCGGCGAGGGTGAGTTGTAACCGTGCATTCTCGATCTCGGCCAGCCTGTGCTGCTGCCAGGCGGCAAAAAGCGGCATCAGATGGGTCAGCAAAGGCGCTGGCAGACGATCCAGCGCCAGCACGCCGCTGTCGAGGGCGCCACGGAGCAGACCATCCATCCTTGCATTGGGATTGCGTCCCATCACCATCCCGGGCGCCCGCTTGCCACTGGCCAGCGCGTCATGCCAGGGGGCCAGATCCCGTCCATACATCAAGCCGTGGCCAAGAATGCTGCCCCCAGCACCGGCGCCAAAGGGGAGGATCTCCGCACCGCGCTTGGCCATCTGGTTATAACGACTCTGCTCGGCCGGACTGCGCCGCCAGTGGCTGCAAGAGAGACGCTCCCAGCCGTGAGCTTCCAGTTGCGCCCCGCCATAGGCATACATGGCCGCCCGCTGCTGGCCATCAGCGAGCCAATCCAGGGTGCCCTTCTCCTGCGCCCGCTCCAGATTGGTGCCCTGCATGGCGATGAGCTGATAGAGATCGACCCCGTGTACCCCGCTTGTCATCACATCGCGGATATCCTGCTGCCACACGGCATCATCCTGACCGGGCAGACCGAAGATGAGATCCGCCACGATCACAGCCGCATCATCCCGGGTCAGCTCACCCAGACGGGTCAGCAAGGTCTCCCTGTCATCGAAACGGGCTGCCTGCTGACGCACCCGGGTATCAAAGCTCTGCACCCCGAATGAGAAGCGGTTGAAGCCCCCGGCCAGCGCCACCTGCCATTTCTCATCATCAAAGCCGTTGAGCCGCCCCTCCAGCGTCACCTCGGCATCGGCCGACAACGGAAAACGGCGGATCACGGCGGCCAGCATGGCCAGCTCGTCGGCGCTCATGTCGGTCGGCGTACCGCCCCCCACATAGACGGCTGAAAATGGCATGCTCTGCGCCAGCGGGGTGTCAGCCGCCTGCGCAAGGGAGGCGCAGAGGGCGTTGACATAGCGGTTGATCCGCGCCGGATTGGCGCCATTTTCAAAGAAATTGCAGAAGCTGCAGCGCTTTCGGCAAAACGGAATGTGGATGTAGAGGGCGCGCTCCTCAGCTTCACTCTCCCGCTGCCACCAGCTCTGCCAGCCAGCCTCATCCAGCGGGAAGGGGCGCATCCCTCCCCGACTGGCGTGAGCCGAGGTCTTGGCGCTAAAAGCAAACTTGAGGGGATCCGGCGTGGCAATACCGGTCATGGAAGGGGTCAGATTCATGATGGTCACTATTATCAGCAAATAATGACAATGATAACGATTATCGTTACTAGAAATTTGTTCTGGATCAACCCGAGGAGCAGCCCCCTCCCGAAAGGCATTTTGGCAACCTGCATTACCGATCTGCTTAACAGATTATTTACTCAAGAGTGGTTATCGTATGCCGATAGAGAACCATCTCCCGCCGTTTCTTCGTCTACGATCAAGATGATACGGGATCACATAACAACACCAAGCGCATGGAACTTGCCCAAAATGCATAACCTCTCCTTGAACTGGAAAATATTCCTCCCTCTTGCGCTGGTCATCAGCACCACCTTTGGCCTCTGCTTCGAACTCTCCGCATGGCTGCAACGGGATCTCGCCATCCGGCTGGCAGAGGAGAAAGTTGAGAGCATGGCCAACACCTATATGGATCAGGTGAACGTGCTGATGATGACAGGTGGCATGGCCAACCGGCAGATAGTGCAGACCAAACTCAAGAGTGAAGCGGGCATCGTTGAGGCACGGCTGGTGCGCGCGCCAGCCGTCAGCAACCTGTTTGGCCCGGGCCACCCGGATCAGAAAGCGCAGGATCCCCTCGATGAGCGTGCCATCAATCAGGGCGAAGCCATCCTGGAGCAGCAGGGCAACCGGCTCACTCTGATCAAACCGTTCAAAGCCTACAAGGAGTATCGCGGCACCCAGTGCCTCACCTGTCACCAGGTCAATGAAGGAACCGTGATGGGGGCAGTGCGGATCAGTTATGACCTCAGCCACACCTTCGGCGAGATCCGCCACAACAACCTGATCCTGAGCGGCAGCCTGGCCGCCGTCTTCAGCCTCGGCTTCGGCTTGCTCTGGTGGGTATTGCAACGCTACGTGAAACACCCACTGCGCCAGCTGCAGCTCACCATGATCCGGATGGCCAAAGAGCGCGACCTCGCCCTCCCCCTGGTCAATCACAGCCGGGATGAACTGGGCCAGATGACCCGCGCCGTCAATGACATGGTGCAGGGATTCCGCCACAGCCTGCAGGAGGTGGAAGGGGCAACCCACCAGCTCTATCAGGAGTCGAACCAGATCCGTCAGGTGGCGACCCAGACCGAAAACTCGGCCCGCCAGCAAGAGGGGATGACCACTCAGGTCGCCGCCGCCGTCAGCGAGTTGGCCGCCAGCTCTCATGAAGTGCGCGAACATGCCCGCCACAGCGCCGAGCTCTCCGCCCTCACCAATCAGGATGCCGCCGACACCAGCCGCCTCGCCCAGCACTCCATCAACGATATGGGCGAGATGTCGGCAGAGATCGATCGAGTGGATCAGGTGATCCAGCAACTCGACAGTCGCTGTCTTGCGGTTGACGGTGTGCTCGAGGTGATCAAGGGGATTGCCGATCAGACCAACCTGCTGGCCCTCAACGCTGCGATTGAAGCGGCGCGGGCAGGTGAGCAAGGCCGTGGCTTTGCGGTAGTAGCCGATGAAGTGCGGGCCCTCTCCAACCGCAGCCGCGCCGCCAGCGAAGAGATCTCCCAGATGATCGCCGCCCTGCAAAATGAGGCCCAGAGCGCAGTTACGGTGATCGGGGATGCAAAAAGCAAAGCCGATGAGAGCATCAGCAAGACCGAAGCGACCCTGGCAGCCATGCAGAACATCATCGAGCGCATCGCCCGCATCAACGACCTCAACGCCCAGATGGCGCAGTCGGCCGAAGAGCAGGACAGGGTCTGCCATGAGGTAGACAGCTCGGTGAGCGATATTCGCAACACCTCCAACGACACCCTGGGTCAGGCGCACGCCGCCAACCTCGCCAGCATCCAATTGGTAGAGCAGTGCCAGAAACTGGAAGCGCTGCTGAAAACCTACCGCTGGTAATCCACTTCACATATGAAAAAGCGCGACCCGAGGGTCGCGCTTTTGCTTTATGGATTCGATTTGGCCAAACGACCACTTGCTGTTCCAGCGGCGGATAGCTTTAACGGGCGTTGCGGGTTGCAACGGCATCCGCCAGGTTGCGCAGCAACACTTCGGTATCCGCCCAACCGATGCAGGCATCTGTGATGCTCTGGCCGACGGTGAGTTCACACCCTTCCACCAGATCCTGACGGCCTTCTACCAGATGGCTCTCCACCATCACACCAAACACCGCCTTGCTGCCGGCACGCAGCTGACCGGCCACATCCTCGGCCACCACCATCTGGTTCTTGAACTGCTTGCTGCTGTTGGCATGACTAAAGTCGATCATCACCTTCTGGGGCAGACCGGCCTTCTCCAGCCCCTTCACAACTTCGCTGACATGGGCCGAGCTGTAGTTCGGCTCACGACCACCACGCAGAATGATGTGACAGTCCGGGTTGCCGCGGGTCGCCACGATGGCGGAGTGACCGTATTTGGTGACCGACAGGAAGTGGTGCGGCGCACTGGCAGCGCCAATGGCATCGATGGCAACCTTGATGGTGCCGTCAGTGCCGTTCTTGAAGCCCACCGGGCAGGAGAGACCGGAGGCCAGCTCGCGGTGTACTTGGGATTCAGTGGTACGGGCACCGATAGCGCCCCAGCTCATCAGATCCGCCACGTATTGCGGGGTGATCATGTCGAGGAACTCGGAGGCAGTCGGCAGCCCCATGTCGTTGAGATCCAGCAACAGCTTGCGACCAATGCGCAGACCGTCGTTGATCTTGCAGCTGTTGTCGAGGTACGGATCGTTGATCAGCCCCTTCCAGCCCACTGTGGTACGCGGTTTTTCGAAGTAGACCCGCATCACGATCTCCAGCTGATCTTTCAGCTCGTCGCGCAGCGCCTTGAGGCGCTTGCCGTACTCCAGCGCGGCAACCGGATCGTGGATGGAGCAAGGGCCAATCACCACCAGCAGACGATCATCTTCGCCGGCCAGGATATTGTGAATGGCCTGACGGGATTCAAAAACGGTGGACGAGGCCACCTCGGTAGCCGGAAACTTCTCAAGCACCGCAACCGGGGGTAATAACTCTTTGATTTCACTGATACGAACGTCGTCGGTTTGATGCTGCATCACAAGGCTTCCTGCTAGATGACTGCGATTAGGAAATCTCAACATAGCCCGCGACAGGGAATGTGTAAATAGGAAATTACAGCAATCACAAAACTATTTTATATGGCAGTCTTGCAAGTTATTGAAATGATGCTAAGCGAAATGACGATGCTGGTGAGGAAGGCAAAAAGGCCCGCTCAGCGCGGGCCCGAAGCGTCGGTGATGACGGGTTTGTCAGTGATCAGCCACGCTGGCTGATACTGGCCAGCTTGTCGAAGTAATCCGGGAAGGTCTTCGACGTGCACTTGGGATCATTGATGGTGACCGGAGTATCCGATAACGCCACCAGCGAGAAGCACATGGCGATACGGTGATCGTTGTAGGTATCGATCTCGGCATGTTTGAGCTGGGTCGGCGGGGTCACGGTGATAAAGTCATGCCCCTCCTCCACTTCAACACCCAGCTTGCGCAGCTCGGTCGCCATGGCGTGCAGACGATCGGTCTCTTTCACCCGCCAGTTGTAGATATTGCGAATGGAGGTCGGCCCCTCGGCAAACAGCGCGGCAACCGCGATGGTCATGGCCGCATCGGGAATATGGTTCATGTCCATATCCACTCCGTGCAGCGGCGCCTGCTCCGCCTCGATAAAATCATCGCCCCAGGTGATGCGCGCGCCCATCTTCTCCAGCACGTCGGCGAAGTGAATATCACCCTGAATGCTGTGCTTGCCGATACCGGTGACCCGCACCTTGCCCTTGATGGCGCCCGCTGCGAGGAAGTAGGAGGCGCTGGAGGCATCTCCTTCCACCAGAAAATCACCCGGGCTGATGTAGGTCTGGTTGCCCTTGATGTAGAACAGCTTGTAGTTGTCGTGCTCGATGACCACCCCGAACTGCTTCATGATGTGCAGAGTGATGTCGATGTAAGGCTTGGAGACCAGCTCCCCCTTGATGTGGATCCGGGTATCACCGGCCGCCATTGGCGCCGCCATCAAAAACGCGGTCAGGAACTGGCTGGAGACAGAGCCATCGACGTGCACATCGCCGCCCCACAGCCCCTTGGCATCCACCACCAGCGGCGGATAACCATCGTGTTTCAGGTACTGGATATGGGCACCTGCTTCACGCAGGGCATCCACGAGATGGCCGATGGGACGCTCTTCCATGCGCGGCTCGCCGCCCAGAGTATATTCACCTGAGCCGAGGCACAGGGCGGCGCAGAGCGGTCGCATGGCAGTACCGGCGTTGCCGAGGAACAGATTGACCGGCTCTTTCACCGCAAAACTGCGACCCAGACCCTGCACGGTACACTCGGTCTTGTCGGCGGAGAGCTTGTACTTGACCCCGAGTTGGGTCAGCGCAGCCAGCATATGACGAATGTCATCGCTGTCGAGCAGGTTGGTCAGACGGGTGGTGCCACGAGCCAGCGCCGCCAACAGCAGCGCACGGTTAGAGACACTCTTGGAGCCGGGCAGATTGACCTCACCGGCTACACGAGAAATGGGTTCCAAACGCAACGAATTCATAGACTTCCTGTGCTATCTCAAAAATAAACGCCTGTCCGGACGTTAACAGCCTGCGTCCCGCTCGGCAAGGGCACTTTCAGGGGAAATCGCACGGCAAACGCCAGCGCGCTGGTTCTGTTGAAAAAAAGACGCCGGGGTATCCCCGGCGTCTTGAATCACTGCAATAGCTGGAAGCGGCTCACGGGTTGTCACGAGAGGCCACCAGCAAACACATAGGGGCTCTGTTCTCAGCCGTTGCGCTTGGCAAAGCCATCCATAAAGCTGACCAGGGCCTTCACTCCCTCCAGCGGCATGGCGTTGTAGATGCTGGCGCGCATGCCACCGACGATGCGGTGTCCTTTGAGGGCCAGCAGACCAGCCGCTTCCGATTCGGCCAGGAACTGCTTGTCCAGCTCGGCATTTTTCAGCTGGAACGGGATGTTCATCCGCGAACGGCAGCTGACATCCACCTGATTGCCATAGAAGCTCGACTGATCGAGATAGTCATACAGGAAGTCGGCCTTCTCCTTGTTGCGCGCTTCCATCGCCTCGAGGCCACCCTGTTCCTTGAGCCACTCGAACACCAGACCGGCCAGATACCAGGCGTAGGTGGGCGGCGTGTTGAACATGGAGTCGTTCTTTGCAGTGAGCTTGTAGTCAAAAATCGAGGGGACATCGGCTCTGGCCTGATCCAGCAGATCATCGCGTACGATGGCGATGGCAAGCCCGGACGGCCCGATATTCTTCTGGGCACCGGCATAGATGATGCCAAAGCGGCTCACGTCGAGAGGACGGGAGAGAATGGTGGAGGAGAGATCTGCTACCAGCGGCACCTCGCCGGTGGCCGGGATGTCGAACATCTCGATGCCGTCAATGGTTTCGTTCGGGCAGTAGTGAACATAGGCCGCATCGGCGCGAAACGCCGGGGTCGGCAGCAGGTGAGAGATCCCCTGCTCGTTCTTGGCAACCCCCTGAAAGGTCTGGATATCGCCATACTTTTTGGCTTCATCCACCGCACTCTGGGACCAGACGCCGGTCAGCAGAAAGTCCGCTTTCTTGTTGGCCCCACCCAGCAGGTTCATGGGCACGGCGGAGAACTGACCGCGGCCGCCACCGTGCATGAAGAGCACCTTGTAGTTGTCCGGCACAGCCAGCAGCTCACGCAGATCCGCTTCGGCCTTCTCGGCAACAGCCATGTAGGGCTTGCCGCGATGGGAAAGCTCCATGACCGAGGCTCCCAGCCCCTGAAAATTACAAAATTCGCGCTGGGCGCGCTCCATGACTTCAACCGGCAGCATGGCGGGGCCGGCGCAGAAGTTGTAAATCTGTTTGCTCATGACGCTTTCCGTGAGTGGATGAGAGTAATCGATGACTTGTCAGGTTTTACACAAGAGCAGCCAGCGGATCAAAGGCTTTTTGAGAGCTGGCTCAACCTTTTACCGTCACTCTGCATCCCCCTTGCAGTAGAAAAAGCCCTGAACGGGTCAGGGCTTGCAGGGAACATGCACAGAAATGGCGGGCAGAGCGCATAAACGACCACAGCTCAGCCATTTCTGACAAATTTACAGTTTGGCGGTGAGCTCCGGCAGCAGGGTGAAGAGATCCCCCACCAGTCCGTAGTCCGCCACCTGAAAGATGGGGGCATCGCTGTCCTTGTTGATGGCCACGATAACCTTCGACTCCTTCATCCCCGCCAGATGCTGGATGGCGCCCGAAATACCGACCGCGATATAGAGCTCGGGCGCCACCACCTTGCCGGTCTGCCCCACCTGCAGATCGTTGGCGACATATCCCGCATCAACAGCGGCTCGCGATGCCCCCACGGCGGCGCCCAGCTTGTCGGCCAGCGCCTCAATCAGGGCAAATTGCGCCTTGGAACCAAGGGCGCGACCACCAGAGACAACCACCCGGGCGGCGGTCAGTTCGGGCCTGCTGGAGCGCACCGCGCGGCGCTCGACCAGCCGGGTACGACCAGCGAATTCGGGCACGGCCAAGTGCTCGATGGGAGCCTGCCCGCCTGTCGCCGCCTTGGCAAACGCGGTGGCCCGCACTGTCATCACCTTGACGGGTGCCGAGCTTGCCACTCTGGCGATGGCATTGCCTGCATAGATGGGGCGCAGGAAGGTGTCGCTACTCTCGATAGCCGTCACCTCGGAGAGCATCTCCACCCCGAGCCGAGCCGCTACTTGTGGCAGCAGCGCCTTGCCCATGGTACTCGCCGCCATCAGGCAGTGGCTGTAACCCTGACACCAGCTGGCCAGCAGCTTGTCCACCCCATCCAGCAGCCCGTCGGCCAAGCGGGGATGTTCGGCAAGCAACACCTTGTCGACGCCGCCAATGGCAGCCGCCTGTTCACCCGCCTCGGTCAGCCCCTGACCCAGCAACAGCAGGTCAACCTGACCGCCGATGGATGCGGCGGCAGTGACCAGTTGTGCCACGTTGTCGGCCAGATGGCCCTGATGATGTTCGGCAATGATCAGCACGCTCATGGCAGCACCTTCGCTTCATGTTTGAGTTTGTCCACCAGCTCGTCCACCGAGCACACCTTGATCCCGGCGCTGCGGGCTGGCGGCGCCATCACCCCGAGCAAACGGGTCTGGTTGGCCACCTCAACGGCGAGTGTCGAGAACGGAGCGCTATCAAGCGGCTTGCGCTTGGCCTTCATGATGTTGGGCAGCGAAGCAAAGCGCGGTTCATTCAAACGCAGATCGGCGCTTACCACCGCAGGCAACGGCATGCCCAGGGTCTCGAGGCCACCGTCGATTTCGCGAGTCACCAGCAGTTCTCCCGCTTCCACCTTGAGGGCTGACGCGCAGGTCGCCAGCGGCCAATCATTGAGGGCAGCCAGCATCTGGGCCACCTGATTGTTGTCTGAATCGATGGACTGCTTGCCGAGCAGCACCAGATCCGGCTGCTCCTGCTCACACACCTTGTGCAAGGCGCGGGCGACAGTCAGCGGGGTGAGCGTCTCATCGGTGACATAATGCAGCGCCCGATCCGCCCCCAACGCCAGCCCATGGCGCAGTTGCTCGGCGGCAGCGTCAGGACCGAAGGTCACCACCACCAGCTCGCTGGCGATACCCACTTCCCGCAGCCTGACCCCCTCCTCCACCGCAATTTCACAAAAGGGGTTGATCCCCATCTTCACATTGGCCAGCTCCACGTCGGAGCCGTCTCCCTTCACCCGGATCTTGACGTTGTAGTCGACTACCCGTTTGATTGCGACCAGCAGCTTCATGGGGTCATGCCTCGTCTCTTTGGATTGAATTCATTAGTGTGCCTCTGCGTTTGTTGCAGTACGCTCTTCCCTGATTTTTTGCTTTTTCTTGCTCAGTTTTGCTTACAACTGCTTTACGTTTACGTAAACTACCAGCATTACCCTAGGCCAACCAGAGCGCAGAGGCAAGATGGAACGGGAAGCAATGGAATTTGATGTCGTCATCGTCGGCGGCGGTCCGGCGGGGCTCAGTGCAGCCATCGCCCTGAAACAGCAGGATGCTACTCTCTCCGTCTGTCTGCTGGAGAAGGGAGCGGAAATTGGCGCCCATCTGCTCTCCGGCGCCCTGTTTGATCCCGTCGCCTTTCAAGAGCTGCTGCCGGATGGCTGGCAGCAAGCGCCGCTCGGCGTGCCGGTCAGCGACGATCAGGTTCATCTGCTGCAAAGCGAGCAACGCTCCCTGCAACTCCCCGCCTGGGCGGTGCCGCCCCGGATGCACAATCAGGGTTGCCATGTGGTCAGTCTGGGCAATCTCTGCCGCTGGCTTGGCCAACAGGCGGAAAAACTGGGAGTCGAAATATACCCGGGATTTACCGCCAGCGAACTTATCATGGAAGCGGGCCGGGTCAAGGGGGTGATCACCGGCGATCTGGGGCTGGATCGGGCGGGCAATCCAAAAGCTGATCATGTGCCCGGCATGGCGCTGCTCGGCCGCTACACCCTCTTTGCCGAGGGGGCCCGAGGTCATCTCGGCAAGCAGCTGATCGCCGCATTCAATCTTGCAAGCCCTGCCCAGCCTCAGCACTATGCCATCGGCTTCAAGGAGCTGTGGCAACTGCCAGCAGGTCGGGGCAACCCGGGACAGGTGCTGCACGGTAGTGGCTGGCCCCTTGGCAAGCAGGGGGGCGGCAATAGCCACGGTGGCTTCTATCTCTATCACATGGAGGGGGATCAGGTGGCAGTCGGGCTGATTGTCGATCTCAACTACCAGAATCCCTGGCTCAGCCCGTTCGACGAATTCCAGCGCCTCAAGCATCACCCGCTTATCGCCGGCGTGTTGCAAGGGGGTGAACGCATCAGCTATGGCGCCCGCGCCATCACCAAGGGGGGCTGGCACGCCCTGCCCCGCATGCACTTCCCGGGCGGCCTGCTGATCGGTTGTGATGCGGGCACTCTCGACTTTTCCCGCATCAAGGGGATCCACACCGCCATGAAGTCCGGCATGGTGGCGGCAAAAACCGTCGCGATGGCGCTGCAGGGTGGCGATGAAGGGGGCCGGGATCTGGCCCAGTATGGCGACGAGCTGCAACAGAGCTGGCTGGCCCGCGAACTCAAGTCGGCGCGCAACTTCGGCGCGGCGCTTCACCGCTATGGTCCCTGGTTGGGCGGTGCCTTCAACTGGCTGGAGCAACGGCTGTTTGGCGCAAACTCGCCCTTCAAGCTGCTCGATAAGGCTCACGACTACCGTCAGCTGCGCGTGGCCAGCCGCTGCGAGCCCATCCATTATCCCAAACCCGATGGCAAGCTGAGCTTTGACAAACTCTCGTCTGTGTATCTGGCCAACACCAGTCACGACGAGGATCAGCCTTGCCACCTCAAGCTGCAGGACGAGCGCATTCCGGTCGAGGTCAATTTGCCCACCTGGGCCGAACCCGCCCAACGCTACTGCCCGGCCGGGGTGTTTGAAGTGCTGGAAATGGAAGGCGCGGCCAAACTGCAAATCAACGCAGCCAACTGTATTCACTGCAAGACCTGTGACATTAAAGATCCCAGTCAAAACATTATCTGGACGCCACCACAGGGGGGCTCCGGGCCCAACTATCCGAATATGTGATGAAGCGGGGCAGCGGCAACAAGCAGCCCCAGCTAGCCCTCCCTCAGCCAAAGGCTGGGTTCTACCCCGCATAGCCGCTCAGGTGATCCGACCTCGCTGTTTTTTTGAACAAACAGGCTGAATCCCTGATGAATAGCCCCTGACAAGCGCGGCCCGCCCCTGTATAGTTCGCCGCATTCAGGTTTTCCATCGGCCCGATCTGCTTATCCACGGGATCGCCTTCTGCAGCGATCTAAGGCCGCATGACCTGTGCAACCATCCCTGATTACCCATGACTTTTTAAGGGGGGACAGATGATCACCGCCTACATTCTCAACAACAAGGTGCTGGACATAGTCACGCTCGGGCCTGACGACATAGTACCTGACAACACGGTCTGGCTGGATGCCTACAAGCCGGACACGGCAGAGCGAGAATGGTTGACGGGCCTGTTCCTGGAAGAGGTCCCCGACAAGGAAGAGCTCGACGACATCGAAGCATCCGCCCGTTTTTACTGGGATACCGATGGTCTGCACATTCACTCCCTGTTTCCCCAGCGGATCGGTCGTGACACCAAGGGTGTCCACGTCTCCTTTACCCTGCGCAACAACCTGCTGATCAGCATTCGTGAAGATGACATCGGGCTGGTGCGCCTGCTGCGCCACTATATGCGCCAGGATCGGCTGGAGGTGGAGGATGCCCTCGACATCCTGCTGGAGGTGCAAAACCTCAAGGTGGAGTACCTCTCCGACCTTATCGAAGATGGTTACAAGACCTTGGAAAACACCGCCGATCAGATCTTCGAGCCGGATCAGATCAACCCCATGCTGAAAGAGTTGATGGCACAGGAAGAGGCCAACGGCCAGATCCGTCTCTCTCTGCACGATACCCGCCGCGCCCTGCGTTTCCTCAAACGCAGCCTGCGCCAGCGCATGAGCCTTGAGCAGAACAAGTGGATCGACGAGATGCTACACGACGTGGAATCTCTCTTGCCCCACACCCAGTTCCTGTTCGACAAGATCAACTTCCAGCTGGAGGCCTCCATGGGGGTGACCAATCTGGAGCAGAACAAGGTGATCAAGATCTTCTCGGTAGCCGCCGTGATCTTCCTGCCGCCGACCCTGATCGCCAGTATCTACGGCATGAACTTCGGCCGCATGCCGGAGCTCGCCTGGGAGTATGGTTATCCCATGTCACTGGTACTGATGGTGATGTCATCGCTCGGCACCGGCCTCTTCTTCAAGCGCAAAGGCTGGCTGTAACGCCGCCGACGCGCGCTGCGATATCTGAAGAAACGGATTGGGGGGCATGGCCCCCCGATTAATTTGCGCCACACCCAACGCCTTGCAAAGGACGCTTCGTCGCCCCATATCCCCTTCATCACTCAATTCAAGTGGATAACGGGCAACCATGACCCTCTACCCCGAACACCGATATGACGATCACGGCCAGTTGCGCCCGCCCCTCTGGTTCTGGCCCATCGCCCTGTTGCTGACCCGCTCGGTCTGGCTCTTTTTGATGGCAGGGGTCACCCGCGAGAGCGGCAGCGAGATCCTGACCCTCTTCTATCCGGACAAGATCACCCTCTACATCAGCCTGCTGACCGACGTGCCCGCCATGCTGGCGTTGCTCGCCTGCGGCGGCACCTATCAGCAGACCCAAAGCATTCGCGCCAGACTCCGGCGCCACAGCCCGCTGCTGCTACTCTGCTCTGCCGTCAGCGGCCTGCTGATGCAACTGCACAGCCTCAATCTGCAAAAGTGGTCGTTCAGCTGGCCCACCGCACTGGTGCTGGTCGCCAGCCTCTGGTCACTCTGGTATCTGCTGCGCAGTCGCCAACTACGGGAATATGCCGCAGATCAGCCCCACTGACGGGGCTGACACCTATTGACGAGTGACCCGGATCTGCAGGGTCTGGCGCTCGCTCTGGCTGCCTCGCCCTCCCTGTAGCTGGGTGCCGAGGCTGCTTCCTTGATCCGCTGAGCTGGTCGAAAGCTCTCCCACCGTCAGCCACTGGCCCGAGGCCCCGCTCACCTCGGTGGCACTCTGCCCACGATTGATGGTGCCCTGATCCAGCCTCGCCTGTTCGCTGCTCAGCGCAATCTGCACCCGATCGCCAATCAAGGTGGCCGTGGCATAGAGGCCGTTCACCAGCGGCATCATCCCCACCACTGCCCCCCCGTTCCATTGGTAGAAAGTCACCGGCTGATAGGAGCCCATCTGCAGCAGCACGGGACGGCCCGACAGCCCGCGCACCTGCCAGCTGTCGTTCTGGCTACGCTGGTACTGCCGGGCGTTGCCATCGAGCAGCCACTGCCGCTTGGCCTCGTCGCGACTGATTGAGCCCCCCAGTTGCTGACCGCTGGCTGCACCATCGACCCGCCACTCGATAAGCAGGCTTTGCGGTGGCTGGTTGACCTGCGCCAGCGTGGCTTCAGCCTCCTGCAGCTGGGCTGGCGTCCCGCTCAGCACCAGCTGGTTACCCATGGCACTCACCCCAAGCTGGGGATAGATCTCCTTGAGGGTCTGCACCGCCGCCTGCGCCTCGAAGACCGGGATCACCTTCACCTCGGCCCACAGCGACGGGCACCAGAGTCCCATCATGCAGCCAAGCCACAGCAGCGCCCTGCGGCCAACCTTGCCCATCCGAACCATTACGCTCTCCTCGTTCTCTGTGCTCTTCTCGCACTCTGTTCTCTTCTCTCTGCTTAAGGCGTAGACCTGCGCCTGCAGCCAACAGCTCAGCCCTATTCCGCTCACCCGTCGATGATGAACCCGGCGGTTGCCAAAAAACAATCGGGAATGCAGCAACTCCGTGATTTCCCACGGTATGAGGCTCTCATTCCACGCCCGTTATCACGTAAGATAGCGCCATCATAGTTGCCCAAGCGGAATCCATCATGTTGAAACAGCTGTTGTTACTCCCCCTCGCCCTGCTGCTGGGGGCCTGCTCCCTGACCCAGTACAACGTCAGCGAGGCCGAAATCAACCAGTACCTAAAAGATCAGGTCTCTTTTGAAAAACAGCTGGGGATCCCCGGTATCATGTCGAGCTGGACGCCGCTGGCGACCTGCAGGTGAGCAGCCCCCTTGGCAGCCAGCAGATGAAGATCCGCTTTGCTTTGAGCGCACGCCCGGACTATGTGGCCGATCAAGGCGCCATCTATCTGCGCGACCTTGAGCTGGTCTCGGTGAAGACCGAGCCGGCCGATATCGGGGCCGCCCTCACCCCGCTGCTGCCCACCTTCAATCAGTCGCTCTCCCTGTTCTTGTCGCAGACTCCGGTCTATCGCCTCGACAGCAGCCGCAAGAACGAAGCCAGGATCAAGGAGAAGGTCGAAGCCCTCAAGGTGGAGCCTGGCCGTCTGGTAATCCCGTTCAAGGTGCTCTGATCCCCGCCGCACTGGCACTTTTATCGCGATCAACGACATCGCTTAAACCGGGGTGGTAACCGTGCAGCAAATAATGCGTTATGGACGATTGCAATGGTCCGGATGCGGGGAGATCCACAAACCCAATCTTACATCGCACGACGTACCGCCCAAGGCTTATCTTCGAAAGAGATCCAGCGCTGTTTGAAACGCTATATCGTCAGGGAACTCTACCCTTTGATATTGGCCGATTTAGCTGACTCAGCGCGAGCTTGTTGGCATAGGAGCGTCAACGCCCCGATGGAGCGGTTGTTCAGAAGCCCGAAGTCAGAGTGGCTCCCGGTAACGGAATATATAAGCCTGCGAGAAGCAAAGTGGGATATCAGTTATTACCTGATGGATCACTACAACTGGCAGCGTCCACATCAACACAATGACGGGATACCGCCAGCAAAGGCCGAAGATCGGCCTAACCAAGTGTCCGGATTTAGTTGATCACTACAAATAAAAAGAGGGAGGCATCGTGCCTCCCTCACTCTTTAGCCCTTATCCCTTATGGGTTGGGACTCAAATTTTCTTAACTAACTTGCATTACTAATAAATGGGGTCACTTCATTTTTTACGGGAGGGTGTTCTGGCACCAACCAATTAACCGATCATTAGCCAATATTGCAGGGCTTCAGCGCCCAGATCCGATCCACATAGTCCTGAATAGAGCGGTCGGAGTTGAACTTGCCCATGGTGGCCGAGTTGATGATGGCCTTCTTCGCCCACAGTGCCGGATCCCGATACCAGGTATCGATCAGCTTGTGTGCATCCGAGTAGGACTGGAAGTCCGCCAGGGTCAGGTAAGGGTCTCCCCCTTCCAGCAAGGAGCGCTTGATGGAGGCCAGCTCACCCGGACGACCAGGCGTGAAGTAGTCGGTATCAAACCAGTCCAGCACGGCTTTGAGCTCGGAGTTGGCATAGTAGAAGTCGTACGGGTTGTAACCGCGCGCCTTCAGCGACTTCACTTCGTCCACGTTCAGACCGAAGATGGCACAGTTTTCGGCACCCGCCTCTTCAGCGATCTCGATGTTGGCTCCATCCAGCGTCCCGATGGTGATTGCACCGTTGAGTGCCATCTTCATGTTGCCGGTACCGGATGCTTCATAACCTGCAGTGGAGATCTGCTCGGAGACATCTGCTGCCGGGATCAGCTTCTCGGCCAGACTCACGCGATAGTTCGGCATGAACACCACTTTCAGCTTGCCCTGGATACGAGCATCGTTATTGACCCGATCCGCCAGCTTGTTGATGGCATAGATGATGTCTTTGGCCAGCTTGTAACCGGGCGCAGCTTTGGAGCCGAAGATAAACACGCGCGGATGCATGTCATAGTCCGGGTTGGCCAGCAGACGACGATAGAGTGCCATGATGTGAATGAGGTTCAGTTGCTGGCGCTTGTACTCGTGCAGACGCTTGATCTGAACGTCAAAGATCGCCTCGGCACTGACATCGATACCGGTTTCGTCTTTGATGACCTTGACCAGCTTCTCTTTGTTGTGACGCTTGATGGTCATGAACTGCTGCTGGAACGCCTTGTCGTCGGCAAACTTCACCACGCCACGCAGTTTGTCCAGTTGCAGCGGCCACTCCTTGCCCACTACTTCGTTGTAGAGGCCAGCCAGTTCCGGGTTGCACGCCAGCAGCCAGCGACGCGGGGTCACCCCGTTGGTCACGTTGCACATTTTTTCCGGCCACAGCTCGGCATACTCGGGGAAGAGATCTTCCTTCACCAGCTTGGAGTGGATCTCGGCCACACCGTTCACTTTGGACGAACCGATCACGCACAGGTTGCCCATGCGAACCTTGCGCACATCTCCCTCTTCGATGATGGAGAGCTTGGCTTTGATAGCATCGTTGCCCGGCCACTTGGGCTCCACCAACTCGTTCAGGAAGCGGGCGTTGATCTCGTAAATCACCTCCAGATGGCGAGGCAGTACTTTCTCGAACAGGCTGACCGACCACTTCTCCAGCGCTTCCGGCAGCAGAGTGTGGTTGGTATAAGAGAAGACCTGATAGCAGATAGCCCAAGCGGCATCCCAGTTCAGATCTTCCTCGTCAACCAGCACCCGCATCAGTTCCGGGATGGCGACAGTCGGGTGAGTATCGTTGAGCTGAATGGCAATTTGCGCGGCAAAGTTGCTGAAGTCACGGCCATGGACCCGCTTGTAGCGGCGCATGATGTCCTTGATGGAGCAAGCACAGAAGAAGTACTGCTGGATCAGACGCAGCTCTTTACCTGCATCGGTCTCATCGTTCGGATACAGCACCTTGGAGATGGTCTCGGCCTGGGCTTTCTCAGCCTGGGAGTCGATGTAACCACCGGCGTTGAACACGTCCCAATCGAAAAACTCGGAGGCGCGGGATTCCCACAAACGCAGGATGTTGACGGTGTGACCGCCAAAACCGACCACCGGAATATCCCAAGGCACCCCTTTAATCTTGCGACCGGCGTGCCATACCTTCTTCAAGCCGCCATTGTCACCAAACACGGTCTCGACGTAGCCATAGAGCGGCACTTCTTGCACCGACTCGGGACGGCAGATCTCCCAGGGGTTGCCATATTCACGCCAGGAGTCCGGACGCTCAATCTGGCGACCATCCTGAATTTCCTGACGGAACAGACCGTGTTCGTAGTGGATACCGTAACCAACCGCCGGATAGTTCAGAGTGGCCAGCGAGTCGATAAAGCAGGCAGCCAGACGACCCAGGCCGCCGTTGCCAAGTGCCATGTCCGGCTCTTGTTCGCACAGGTCGGTCAGTTCCAGACCGAGTTCGCCCAGCGCCTCTTCGCAAGTCTTGTAGAGGGAGAGGTTGTGCAGGTTGTTGGAAGTCAATCGTCCCATCAGGAATTCAGCAGAGAGATAGTGAATCGCACGAGTATCTTTCTTGAAATGAGTCTGCTGAGTGCGGGTCAGGCGCTCGTACACCTGTTCATTGACAGCCGCAGCAGTGGCTTTCCACCACGCTTCGGGAGAGGCTTTCTGTTCGCTTGTTCCCAAGGTAGAACGCAGGTGACGCACGATACTCGCCTTGAGCTGATCTTTATCCAGTTGGAGATCCTGGTCTGTCTTCTTCTTGGTAGCCATAAACCATATTCCTTCGTTACAAATAAAATTGTTATCCCGCTTGCGGGACCGGCGCTGTTGTTATCTCAAAATATGTACCGGCGTGAGAATACTAACTAAAGCGGCAGAATTAAAAGTTAACGCAAGTCACACTTTAACCGATAAAAACAGCCTGAAAAGCTTGAAAACCCTTTCCTTTAATTGAACACACAAAAACAAACATTCCCTTTATTATCATAAACTTAATGAAACAATAAAAATATTCTGGCATG
This sequence comes from Aeromonas sp. S11(2024), assembly GCF_041402345.1. NCBI lineage: Bacteria > Pseudomonadati > Pseudomonadota > Gammaproteobacteria > Aeromonadales > Aeromonadaceae > Aeromonas > Aeromonas sp. S11(2024). Next base: position 34,575 of record NZ_JBGLRC010000034.1, read on the forward strand.
AATAGGTTTTCAGAGATTGCCAAGCCTTGAAAATCCCTGAAAATAGGCAGCAAGACGGCACATTGAAACCGGTTTCAATGTGCCTGAAAAATTACCGTATAAATATGAAGCAATCATTGCACCCTTAAAGATGTGCTTTGAACTGATTGCTCAATGGATCGTAATGGTACCCAATCTGATCCAGACGTCCTGCCAACTGCTCTTCACTCATATCGTAATAGGCCAGCAACTCCTCCAACCCGTCACACTCAAGCCTTAGCTTCTCATTGATGATGCCCAGCAAGATGTTGGCATCAAGACGTTGCAAGGTACTGATGTCCATGGCGGCAGCTCCTGTAAATGACCTGTATAACCATGGGCGGTTACGCAAGGTTTGTCCATAGTACGAAAAACACCCAACCAGATTTGTATTAAATAGTGTTTAAAAACATAACCTTACTAACGACACATGCCAACACCATCACATTTTTCAGCAAAAACACCTTGTCACTGCCACAGGATAGAAATACTGTATAGACATACAGCTTGGATATTCATACAGGAACCCCATATATGAACCAGCCCCTGCACTCACTGCCCTTTGCGATGAATCGTGTCATGAGCAAGCCCTGGCCAACCAGAACCGCCTGCAAAGCGGAGCTGGCTCATTATGGTGTGACTATCCAGTCTGATGATCAGTTTCTGAGCGAGCTGACAAAGCTTGGGGAGGCTCATACCGGCTGGATCTTGTTGATCGCCCCGCCGGGACGCCCCACAGTCAGCCGTCTGGAAGAGCGAGGTATCGATCCCAAGAGAGTGCTGGTGGTACATAGCCCCAAAATCAAGAACTGGCAGCAAACCCTGGAGCGCAGTCTGGGCAATGGTCACTGCGCCGCCGTATTTACCTGGCTACCCGAGCAGATCGAGCTGGATCACGTCAAGCTGCAGCGACTGGGACAGCAATCTGGCGTACTCACCCGCTTCTTTGGCGCGAAACGGACTAACCTCGGCACACCTCTGCTGGCCTATGCAGAGCAAGATATCTATCTCAATCATTAAGACAAAAAACGAACGCCTACACAGGCTCTCCCGCGGGTCGCAGTGACAGAAGGGCGCAAACAATATGTGACCAGCGGCTTTTGTCTAGTCCTGAAATAGGTTTACACATTTTCAACTAGCATTTCTCTACTCAGAACCCCCTATGTACCGCATCGGGGGTTCTGTATTTCAACGCATGATGCGGCCGCTCC
>NZ_JBGLRC010000035.1:0-34791 GCF_041402345.1 Aeromonas sp. S11(2024)
GTAGGTGAGCTCGCCTTTTTCAATCTGCTCGACCAGTGACAGTTTAAAAGTCAACGAGTAATCGCGCTGTGTCCGTTTCACACCTTGTCCCATCGGGTTCTCCATTTATTGAGGCGAAAGGTGTAAACCATATTCAGGACGGGACATAGCAGATAAAAAAAGCCCGCGCAGTGCGCGGGCTTGTTATCTCAGGACTGGTTATCAGGCCTTGGATTTCTTCTTGCCTTCAACCTTGGCTTCAACCGGGGCAGCAGTTACCGGAGCGGCTTCGGTGAACGGACGACCGTAGTAGGAGTCCAGCAGAACCTGCTTCAGCTCGCTGATCAGCGGGTAGCGCGGGTTGGCGCCGGTGCACTGGTCATCGAAGGCTTCGATAGCCAGCTGGTCAACCTTGGCCAGGAAGTCAGCTTCAGTCACGCCAGCTTCGCGGATAGAGGCTGGGATACCCAGGGTAGCCTTCAGCTCGTCCAGCCAGGTCAGCAGCTTCTCGATCTTGGCAGCGGTGCGGTCACCGGCAGCAGTCAGACCCAGGTGGTCAGCGACTTCGGCGTAACGACGACGAGCCTGCGGGCGGTCGTACTGGGAGAACGCAGTCTGCTTGGTCGGGTTGTCGTTCGCGTTGTAGCGGATGACGTTGCTGATCAGCAGGGCGTTAGCCAGACCGTGCGGAATGTGGAACTCGGCACCCAGTTTGTGAGCCATGGAGTGGCACACACCCAGGAAGGCGTTGGCGAACGCGATACCGGCGATGGTGGCAGCATTGTGCACCTTCTCACGAGCGATCGGGTCGTTGGCACCGTTCTGGTAGCTGGACGGCAGGTACTCTTTCAGCATTTTCAGGGCTTGCAGCGCCTGGCCGTCGGAGTACTCGTTAGCCAGTACGGAAACATAGGCTTCCATGGCGTGAGTCACGGCATCGATACCACCGAAGGCACACAGGGACTTCGGCATGCCCATGACCAGGTTGGCATCAACGATGGCCATGTTCGGGGTCAGCTCGTAGTCAGCCAGCGGATACTTCTGACCAGACACTTCATCGGTTACTACCGCAAACGGAGTGACTTCAGAGCCGGTACCGGAAGTGGTGGTGATACAGACCAGTTCGGCCTTCACGCCCATTTTCGGGAACTTGTAGATACGCTTGCGGATATCCATAAAGCGCATGGCCAGATCTTCGAACGCGGTGTTCGGGTGCTCGTACATCACCCACATGATCTTGGCTGCATCCATCGGTGAACCACCGCCCAGCGCCAGGATAACGTCCGGTTTGAAGGAGTTGGCCATCTCGGCACCCTTGCGAACCACAGCCAGGGTCGGGTCAGCTTCTACTTCGTAGAACACTTCCACTTCCATATTCTGTGCTTTCAGCAGGCTGACCAGTTCATCGGCGTAGCCGTTGTTGAACAGGAAGCGGTCAGTTACGACCATGGCACGCTTTTTACCTTCCAGGTCGCTCAGAGCGATCGGCAGGGAACCACGACGGAAGTAGATGGATTTCGGAAGTTTGTGCCACAGCATGTTTTCTGCCCGTTTTGCGACTGTCTTCTTGTTGATCAGGTGCTTCGGACCCACGTTTTCGGAGATGGAGTTACCGCTCCAGGAGCCGCAACCCAGGGTCAGGGACGGAGCCATTGCGAAGTTGTACAGGTCACCGATACCGCCTTGGGTAGACGGAGTGTTGATCAGGATACGCGCGGTCTTCATCTTGTCGCCGAAGTACTTGATGCGGTCAGCGTTGCGGTCCTGGTCGGTGTACAGACCTGAGGTGTGGCCGATACCACCGATGTTGACCATGTCACAGGCCATATCAACGGCGTTTTCGAAGCTGCTTGCACGGAACATACCGAGCAGCGGAGACAATTTCTCGTGAGCAAACTCATCTTCTGCACACAGCTTGACGCCTTCACCGATCAGGATCTTGGTATCAGCCGGCACAGTCACGCCTGCCATTTCGGCAATCTTGGTGGCTGGCTGGCCAACGATGTTGGCGTTCAGTGCACCGTTGATCAAGATGACTTTACGTACCTTGTCAGCATCTTCTTTGGAGAGCACGTGGCCTTTGTGGGATGCAAAGCGCTCTTTAACCTGGTCGTAGATGGCATCAACAACGATGACTGCCTGCTCGGAAGCACAGACCACGCCGTTATCGAAAGTCTTGGACATCAGGATGGAGGCAACGGCACGCTTCACGTCGGCGGTTTCGTCGATAACGATAGGTACGTTACCGGCACCCACACCGATAGCTGGCTTACCGGAGGAGTAGGCTGCTTTCACCATGCCCGGGCCACCGGTGGCCAGGATCAGGTTGATGTCTTCGTGCTTCATCAGGGCGTTGGAGAGCTCAACAGACGGTTGGTCGATCCAGCCGATGATGTCTTTCGGTGCACCAGCGGCAACAGCTGCATCCAGTACCAGCTTGGCAGCGGTATTGGTGGAGTTCTTGGCGCGGGGGTGCGGGGAGAAGATGATGGCGTTGCGGGTCTTGAGCGCGATCATGGATTTGAAGATCGCAGTGGAGGTCGGGTTGGTGGTCGGAACGATACCACAGATGATACCTACCGGCTCGGCGATGGTGATGGTACCCATCTGATCATCTTCGCTCAGAATGCCGCAGGTCTTCTCGTCTTTGTACTTGTTGTAGATGTATTCGGAGGCGAAGTGGTTCTTGATAACCTTGTCTTCGATGATACCCATACCGGATTCTTCCACGGCCATCTGGGCCAGGGGGATACGGGCGTTGTTGGCGGCCAGGGCGGCGGCACGGAAGATCTTGTCTACCTGCTCTTGAGAGAAGCTGGCGAATTCACGCTGGGCTTCCTTAACGCGGGCGACCAGTGCATCCAGTTCAGCCAAATTGGTTACTGCCATGTTTATCTCCTGATTATTTGAAAACTGTTTAGTAAGACGTTGGCAATGCCCGGCAATTATAGTCGCCCTGTCAAGACGGTATCGTTGCAACAGCTTTTTCACATGCCTTACTAAATCGCTTTCTGAGTCGATTATAGAGCGGGGCTGACTCAGAAAAACTTGATCTGGATCATGTGTAACAAAAGAACAAAAGAAATTTTATTTCACAATCCTTGTTTGACTGATGTTATCGGAATGTGCATCAAAGGGAAAGGTGAGAGACTTGTTAATGCAGTGCAATAAACCACATTTATCAAGTGGTTAATTGCACTCAGCCATAGTGTTACAGAGCTATTTTGGCGGTATAGGTTAGCAAATATGAGTGAATTGGTTTCAAAATCACCGACAAACGCACTTTATTCCAGCGTTTGTTGCAAAAATGATTGTTGTTTTAATCCATGACTAATCCGCTTTATTCCCCAAGGGGGCCATTTCTGCCCCCTTTCCCGGTTTTTGCATTGTGGCTCTCTTGCCGAGTCAGTGAAGTGATGTCTGGCCTGAAATAGTGGGAAGGCAAAGCCTAGATTCTTTCGAGTCGCTTAGTCATTCGGTCAGTCATCGTCGGACTCTCTGGTCATGATTAAGCAGGCTTGCGCTCACTTTTCTGGCGCGTGTCGGGCGGTAGAAAGGGCTTTTGGCATCGGTTTATGCCAGTTAGCGCGGATGCATTAGATGAACTAACTAAAAAACCCTCAAAATGGTGAGATTATTTGATTGGTACCCACTCTGGCTATGATGTAAATTTACGCACGAAATTAATGGACTGGCCCGCTGGGCCCGAAACTCTATTGGAAGGCGCCTATGGCAGCAATTGACGTCTCGTTGTATCTGAAGTTTTTTGTCGGTTTGTTCGCAATTATCAACCCGCTTGGTTTGTTGCCGGTGTTTGTCAGCCTGACCAGCCACCATACCCAGGCCGAGCGGATGAAAACCAATACCACCGCCAATATCGCGGTGATGGTGATCCTGTTGGTCTCCATGTATATGGGGCAGCTGATCCTCGATGGGTTTGGTATCTCGCTGGCATCGTTCCGTATTGCCGGTGGGTCGCTGATTACCCTGATTGCCTGGTCGATGCTGCAGGGCAAGCTGGGCGAGGTGAAGCACAACAAACAGGAAAAGGGCGAACTGGCGGTGCGCGAGTCTATCGCCGTGGTACCGCTGGCGCTGCCGCTGATGGCGGGCCCAGGTGCCATCTCCTCGGTGATTGTCTATGCCAGCCAGAGCCACTGGCAGCAGCTGCTCGGCATGTCAGTGGTTGTCGTGGTCTTCTCCTTCTGCTCCTGGCTCATCTTCCGCGCCGCGCCGCTGCTGTTCAAGATCATGGGCAACACCGGCATCAACGTGGTGACCCGTATCATGGGTCTTATCATGATGTCGCTGGGTATCGAGATCATGGTGGCCGGTATCAAGGGGGTTTTCCCCAGCCTGATGTGAGCCAGCTCCGCTTTATGAAAGCCGGTCCTCGTGACCGGCTTTTTATTGGTTGCTTTTTGCTCGGTCTTTTCTAGAATCGGTCGTTTGTGTGAAAAATGAGCGCTTTGCTGGTGTTTTAATACTGAAAAAGCGCATGCTAGCTGATTTTTTGACCAGAAAATGACGATTACCCTGACAATATCTGTTGCATTATCGGAATTGGCAGGGAATTATGCTGGGAGCGGGTTTTAACCCCGTCACTTTAAAAAATGCATGGAATGTTCTTGTTGGAGTAGGGAAATGACTCATAAAAAAACAATGATTAACACATTGCTGGTGGCTGCACTGTTTGGTGGCGTCAATGTGGCTCAGGCTGCCGATGTTCCGGCGGGAACCAAGCTGGCTGAAGTCCAGCAACTGGTAAAAGGCAACGGCTCCGAGCCTGCGACCCTTGACCCGCACAAGACCGAAGGAACGGTCGAATCCAATATCCTGCGCGACCTGTTCGAAGGTCTCGTTGCATCCGGCCCGAAAGGGGAAATTCTCCCGGCTGTGGCTGAATCCTGGGAAACCAAGGATAACAAGCACTACGTCTTCCACCTGCGCAAAGATGCCAAGTGGTCCAACGGTGACCCGGTCACTGCCCACGATTTCGTTTTTGCTTTCCAGCGTGCCGTTGATCCGAAAACCGCCTCTCCTTACTCCTGGTATCTGGAGATCCCGACTATTGCCAATGCCTCCGAGATCATCGCAGGTAAAAAGCCGGCTGATACGTTGGGCGTGAAGGCGACCGACGACTACACCTTCGAAGTGCAGCTCGAGAAGGCGATCCCTTACTTCGTCAGCATGCTCTCCCACACCACCACCTATCCGGTACCGAAGAAGGTGATCGAGAAGTTTGGTGACAAGTGGACCCAGCCGGAGAATATGGTATCCAACGGTGCCTATACCCTGAAGAACTGGGTGGTGAACGAGCGCGTCGAAGTGGAGCGCAACAAGCACTACTGGAACGATGGCAAGACCGTCATCAACAAGGTGGTCTATCTGCCCATCCAGTCTACCAACGCTGACCTGAGCCGCTATCTGGCGGGCGAAGTGGACATCACCTATCAGATGCCCATCGAGCGCTTCAAGCAGATGAAGAAAGAGAAGCCGGACGAGCTGAAAGTGACCGGTTATGTTGGTACTTACTACTACCAGTACAACGTCAAGAAGAAGCCGTTTGACGATGTGCGCGTCCGTACTGCGCTCTCCTATGCCATCGATCGCGACGTGATTGCCGACAAGGTGATGGGGCAGGGTCAGACGCCCGGTTACACCCTGGTGCCGGACTTCGTCGATGGCTTCAAGCCGGTCGCGCCCGAGTGGTCGAAGATGACCCAGGCCGAGCGTGATGCCAAGGCCAAGGCGCTGCTGCAAGAGGCCGGTTTCGATGCCAGCAAGCCGCTGAAGTTCGAGCTGCTCTACAACACCGACGACAACCACAAGAAAGTGGCTGTGGCCGTGGCCTCCATGTGGAAGAAGCTGGGCGTGCAGGTGAGCCTGGTCAACCAGGAGTGGAAAACTTACCTGGAAACCAAGAAACAGGGTCAGTTTGACGTAGGTCGTGCCGGCTGGATCGCTGACTACAACGAAGCCTCCTCCATGCTGGATCTGATGCAGACCACCCACGGCAACAACGACGGCAAGTACTCCAATCCGGAGTTCGACAAGCTGATGGATTCGTCCCGTGATCAGGTTGATGTGGCGGCCCGTAACAAGCTCTACGTCCAGGCTGAAGAGATCCTGGCCAAGGACATGCCGATCGCCCCCATCTACCAGTACGTGACTGCCCGTATGGTCAAACCCTATGTAGGCGGCTATCCGGCCAACCCGCTGGATAACCTCTACAGCAAAGATATGTACATCATTGCTCACTGATTTAAAGCAACAAGTCGCATAACAAGCAGGGCCCGCCGGACGGCGGGCCTTTATTACAACCGCGACCATTTGGAAGCAGTACAGGACAGGAAATGTCTATGTTGAAATTCATTTTTAAACGGCTATTGGAAGCGATCCCGACTCTGCTGGTCTTGATCACCGTCTCTTTCTTCATGATGCGTTTCGCCCCCGGTAACCCCTTTACCAGCGAGCGTTCACTGCCCCCCGAAGTCATCGCCAACATTGAGGCCAAATACGGGCTCGACAAACCCATTGGCATGCAATATCTCACCTACCTGGGCAACCTGGTGCAGGGTGATTTGGGCCCCTCTTTCAAATACAAGGATTTCACCGTCAATGATCTGGTGAGCCAGGCGCTGCCTGTTTCCGCCAAGATCGGGACCACGGCCTTCTTCTTCGCCGTGCTGCTGGGGGTCACTTTCGGCACCATAGCGGCACTGAAACAGAACACCATCATCGACTATCTGCTGATGTCGTCGGCCATGGCCGGGGTGGTGATCCCGGGCTTTGTGCTGGCGCCCTTGCTGGTGCTGTTTTTCAGTATTCATCTGGGTTGGTTCCCTGCCGGTGGCTGGCAGGGTGGTGGCATCCAGTTTATGGTGCTGCCGGTGTTCGGCATGATGATGTACTACATCTCCGCCATCTCGCGGATCATGCGGGGCAGTATGATCGAGACCATGAACTCCAACTTCATCCGTACCGCCCGTGCCAAGGGCTTGCCGCTGCGCCATATCATCCTGAAACACGCGCTGCGTCCGGCTATGCTGCCGGTGGTCTCCTATCTGGGCCCGGCTTTTGTCGGCATCATCACAGGTTCCGTGGTGATCGAGACCATCTTCGGCCTGCCGGGAATCGGTCAGCTGTTCGTCAACGGTGCCCTTAACCGTGATTACTCCATGGTGCTCGGTCTGACCATTCTGGTCGGCGCCCTCACCATCACCTTTAACGCTGTGGTCGATATTCTCTACGCCTTTATCGATCCCAAGATCCGTTACTAATTCGGGAGTTCATCATGGTTGTTTCAACTGAAAAACGCGATGCCGTTGAGGCGTTCGCGCAAAAAGTGGAAGTGGTGGAGGGGCGCTCCCTGTGGAAGGATGCCCGTCGCCGTTTCCTGCGCAACAAGGCGGCCCTGACCAGCCTGATCATTCTGACCATCATCGGTCTGGCGGTCATCTTTGGCCCCCATTTGTCCCAATACACCTTTGACGATCCGGACTGGGGCGCCATGCAGTCGCCGCCGGATATGGAAGCGGGTCACTACTTCGGAACCGACAGTCTGGGGCGCGATCTGTTCGTGCGCACCCTGCTGGGCGGTCGCATCTCCCTGATGGTCGGCATCATGGGCGCCATGGTGGCGGTCATCATCGGTACTTTGTATGGCGCGGCCTCCGGCTTTATCGGCGGGCGGGTCGACAGCCTGATGATGCGGGTACTGGAGATCCTCAACGCCTTCCCCTTCATGTTCTTCGTCATCATGCTGGTCACCTTCTTTGGCCGCAATCTGGCGCTCATCTTTATCGCCATCGGGGCGGTGAGCTGGCTCGACATGGCGCGTATCGTGCGGGGCCAGACTCTCAGCCTCAAGAGCAAGGAGTTTATCGAGGCAGCCCACGTCTGTGGCGTCTCCAAGTGGAAGATCATCACCCGTCACATCGTACCGAACGTACTCGGTATCGTGGCCGTCTACGCCACCTTGCTGGTGCCGGGGATGATCATGTTTGAATCCTTCCTGAGTTTCCTGGGCCTTGGGGTTCAGGAACCGATGACCAGCTGGGGTGCCCTGCTGGATGAAGGCTCCAAGTCGATGGAAGTGGCCATCTGGCAACTGCTGTTCCCCGCCTGCTTTATGGTGGTGACCCTGTTTTGCTTCAACTTCCTCGGGGATGGTCTGCGTGACGCCCTCGATCCGAAAGATCGTTAATCGAGCATCGGATCGACAGGAAAGCATCACGAAAGATCGATAAGGAGTTTTTATATGAAGTTACTGGATGTGAAAGATCTGCGGGTCGAGTTCAAGACCCCGGACGGTAATGTGGTGGCGGTCAACGACCTCAACTTTTCTCTCTCTGCGGGTGAAACCCTGGGGATCGTCGGCGAGTCCGGCTCCGGCAAATCCCAGACGGCCTTTGCCATCATGGGGCTGCTGGCCAAAAACGGCATTATTACCGGTTCCGCCAAGTTTCAGGGGGAGGAGATCCTCAACCTGCCGGAGTCCAAGCTCAACAAGATCCGCTCCGAGAAGATCGCCATGATCTTCCAGGACCCCATGACCTCGCTCAACCCCTACATGAAGGTGCAGGATCAGCTGATGGAAGTGCTGATGCTGCACAAAGGGGTGAGCAAGGCGGAAGCGTTCGAAGAGTCGGTACGGATGCTCGATGCGGTGAAGATCCCCGAAGCACGCAAGCGGATGGGCATGTATCCCCACGAGTTCTCCGGCGGCATGCGTCAGCGGGTGATGATCGCCATGGCACTGCTCTGCCGGCCGCAACTGCTGATCGCCGACGAACCGACCACCGCACTCGACGTGACCGTACAGGCCCAGATCATGACTCTGATGAACGAGCTCAAGCGCGAGTTCAACACCGCCATCATCATGATTACCCATGACCTTGGCGTGGTCGCCGGTATCTGCAACAAGGTGCTGGTGATGTATGCCGGTCGTACCATGGAGTACGGCAAGGTAGACGATATCTTCTATCGCCCGAGCCACCCCTACACCGAAGGTTTGCTGCGCGCCATTCCCCGCCTCGATACCGAAGGGGAAGTGCTGCCCACCATCCCGGGCAATCCGCCCAACCTGCTGCGTCTGCCCACCGGCTGCCCCTTCCAGGAGCGTTGCCACCGGGTCAGCGAGATTTGCGGCCAGCAGTCACCGATCCTGACTCCGTTCAACGATGGTCGGGAGCGTGCTTGTCACTGGGTTTCGGATGCCATGAACAAGGGGGCCAACTAAATGGGTGCCGACAAAAAATTGCTGTTGGAAGTGTCTGACCTCAAGGTCCACTTCAGTATCAAGAGTGGCAAGGCGTGGCCCTGGGCCAAGCCGTCTGACCTCAAGGCGGTCGATGGGGTGACCTTGCGTCTCTATGAGGGTGAAACCCTCGGTGTGGTGGGGGAGTCCGGCTGCGGCAAATCGACCTTTGCCCGCGCCATCATCGGTCTGGTACCGGCCACCGATGGCAAGGTGGTGTGGCTGGGTGATGATCTCACCAAGCTCGATCAGAATGCCCTGCGCGAGAAGCGCAAAGAGATCCAGATGATCTTCCAGGACCCGCTGGCTTCTCTGAACCCGCGCATGACCATCGGCGACATCATCGCCGAGCCGCTCATCACCTTCTATCCCAACCTGCCACGGGAAGAGGTGAAGGAGAAGGTACGCGCCATGATGAGCAAAGTGGGGCTCTTGCCCAACTTGGTCAACCGCTATCCGCACGAGTTCTCCGGCGGCCAGTGCCAGCGGATCGGGATTGCCCGGGCGCTGATCCTCGAGCCCAAGATGATCATCTGCGATGAGCCGGTGTCAGCGCTTGATGTCTCTATCCAGGCACAGGTGGTCAACCTGCTCAAATCCCTGCAAAAGGAGATGGGGCTGTCGCTTATCTTCATCGCCCACGACCTGTCGGTGGTCAAACATATCTCCGACCGGGTGCTGGTGATGTATCTGGGCAACGCCGTTGAGCTGGGGACCCGCAAGGAGATCTTCGCCAATCCGCTGCACCCCTACACCAAGGCGCTGATGTCAGCGGTGCCGATCCCGGACCCTGAGCTGGAGCGCAACAAGGTGATCCAGATCCTGGAGGGGGATTTGCCCTCACCGATGAATCCGCCGTCCGGTTGCGTCTTCCGCACCCGCTGCCCGGTGGCTGGCCCCGAGTGCGCCAAGACCCGCCCTGTGCTGGAGGGGAACTTCGATCATGCGGTCTCCTGCCTCAAGGTCGATCCGCTCTGATGGGGATGTGTTGAACATGTTTGCGGGGCTCCTTGATGGGGCTCCAATTTATTTTTGACGGCAGTGAAGATGCCTCTTGGCGTTATCTTTTCCCGCTGTTAATATCCGCCGCACAAGGGGAGTAACTTCTCGCCGGTTTGTCGTCATTACGGTGCACCCATATCCTGCAGTGCACCCGGCAGCCGGGCAGTCGATGAAAATCAGCTGTAAGTGAGACCTTGCCGAGAGGCAAGGTGTATCTGCTCCAAACGCAAACCCACGCCTCTCGGTCGTGGGTTTTGTCGTTTTTGGGAGAAGTGAAAATGGGTGAATGGTGGATGTGGACCGGTTTCTTCAGCATAGTGCTGGTCCTGTTATGGATAGACATACGCTTTGTCGGTGGCGGCAAGTCACACAAGGTGTCCCTCAAAGAGGCGGGTGTCTGGTCCCTCATCTGGGTCAGCGTGGCCCTGCTCTTCAACCTGGCCATCTGGCTCTGGCTGGATCACAGCGCTGGCCGTGAGATTGCCAACCAGAAGGGGTTGGAGTTCCTCACCGGCTACCTCATCGAGAAAGCGCTGGCAGTGGACAACGTCTTCGTCTGGCTGATGCTGTTCGGCTACTTTGCCATTCCAGCCGAGCTACAGCGCCGGGTGCTGCTGTACGGGGTACTGGGTGCCATCGTGATGCGTGCCGGTATGGTGTTCGCGGGCAGCTGGCTCATCGAGCAGTTCCACTGGATCCTCTATCTGTTTGGCGCTTTCCTGCTGCTGACCGGTGCCAAGATGCTGTGGGCGGCCGACAAGGAGCCGGATCTCGCCAACAACCCGTTGCTGGGCTGGATGCGCCGTCGTTTCAAGGTGACCGAGACCCTGGAAGGGGAGAAGTTCTTTGTCTGGCGTGACGGTGTGCGCTATGCCACTCCGCTGCTGCTCATTCTGGTGCTGGTGGAGGTGAGCGACCTCATCTTCGCGGTGGACAGTATCCCGGCCATCTTCGCGGTGACCACGGATCCCTTTATCGTGCTGACCTCCAACATCTTCGCCATCATGGGTCTGCGTGCCATGTACTTCCTGCTGGCCGGTGTGGCTGATCGCTTCGCCCTGCTCAAATACGGTCTGGCGCTGATCCTGATGTTTATCGGGGTCAAGATGCTGCTGCTGGATATCTTCAAGATCCCGACCGGCATAGCACTGGGCGTAGTCGCGTTGATCCTGCTGGCATCCATGGGGCTGAGTCTGTTTGTGACCCGTAAAAAGGCCGCTTGAGCGCGGCAGACAATGAAGCAATAACAACAAGGGCTCCCGCGGGAGCCCTTTTTCATATCGTGTTATCAGCGTTTGATCTTCTTGGGGTTGGTGTAGCCCCAGATGGTGTACATGTCCGCCAGCAGGGCGCCGTTGTATTCCTCCAGATCCGCCTGTTTCACTTCGGCTTCACCCTGACGGCCAAACAGCACCACCTCGTCGCCGGGTTTCACCCCTTGCAGATCAGTCACATCCACCATGATGGTGTTCATGGAAGTCTTGCCGACCACCGGCACCTTCTGACCCTGGATCAGCACATAGGCCTTGTTGCTCAGGGAGCAGCGATAGCCATCGGAGTAGCCCAGCGGCAGGTTGGCGAGCCAGGAGTCACGCTTGAGAGTAAAGGTGCGGTCATAACCGACGGTGTTGCCCGCTGCATAGTGGTTGACCGAGGCGACCTGGGTCTTGAATGCCATCACCCGCTTGTATTCGGTGTGGGAGGGGATGGAGTCACCGTAGAGCAGGCCACCCGGGCGCACCATGTCGAAGTAGGCGTCCGGCACGGCCAGAGTGGCGAAGGAGTTGGCGGCGTGGATGGTGATCTTGCTGCGATCCAGTTTGCCCGCTTCCAGCAGCCACTGGGAGTCCAGTTTAAACTGGGCCAGTCCCATCTTGACGTCCTCTTTCTCCTCCACCGGGAAGTGGGTCATGATGCCGACCGGGGTGATCCCCTTTAGCTTGAGCATGGCCAGCGCATCCTGCTTGGCATCGGCCAGACGCAGGTCGATGCCGTTGCGGCTCATGCCGGCGGAGTTGAGTGCAATATGCACCGGAATGGTGGTGTGGTGGCGCTGTGCGATATCGGCTATACCCTGGGCACTGACCAGACTGCCGATCAGCTCCTCCATCTTGTAGGGCAGGGCCTGCTCTACTTCATCCGGGGTGGCAGCACGCACCCGCATCAGACGGCCGGTAAAGCCCTTCTCGCGGGCGACGCGCGCCTCTTCGTTGCTGGCGATGCCGATGCAGGGGATATTGGCCTTGACCACGGAGGGGACCAGCAGGTCGATGCCATGACCATAAGCGTCGGCCTTCATGATGGCGCAGATCTGCGGGCCCTTGTCGCCGAGGCGATCCTTGAGGGTCTGGATATTGTGTTCAAAGGCGCCCAGATCCACTTCCAACCAGGCGTTGCTGGCGGTTTGCTCCTGGCCGTTGCGATGATCCGTCGCAAGGGGCAGATAGGGAGCCGCAACGGCTTGGCCCGCGAGCAGGCCGAAGATCAGGGTAGCCAGCAGAGTTTTCTTGTGCATGGTGATTCCTTTTTGTTGTTCGCGTTGGATAGTTTGGGCGGGGTCGGCCACATTGGTGGTGGTTTAACCACAACTTGTTGTTATTATTATGATCTTTGTCACTCTCAACAGGCGCTGACTGGTTGGGAGTCTACCGCAACACGGGTTCGGCCGACACTCGTCAGGGGAAGAAAATGGTCAATCTTGAGTTACGTTTGCCACCACCGCTGATCTTCCTGCTCTGTGCCGGGGCCATGTGGTGGCTAAGAGGGGAGAGCCAGCCCGGCATCTGGGCAATGACGCTGATGGCTGTGCTGGTCGTGGCGGGGGCCATCATGGGCTTTGGGGCACTGCAACGATTTCGTCACCACCAGACCACGGTCAGCCCCACCAAACCTCAGCACACCAGTCGTCTGGTGACCTGTGGCGTCTATCGTGTCAGTCGCAATCCCATGTATCTGGGGCTGCTCTGCTGGCTGGCCGCCTGGGGCTGTTATCTGGGTGGAAGTTGGGTCTGGGTTGGGCCAATCGTGCTGGTTGCCTGGCTGACCCGCTTTCAGATCATGCCGGAGGAGCGGCTGCTGCGCGCCCGTTTCGGCGACGAGTATGTGGCATATTGCCAGCGCGTTCGCCGTTGGTGCTGACTTGCTGTGATCTGCGTGAGCTGAGGGATAAGTCGGGTCAGCTGTGCTGGATAAAGAGAACCCCGGGCTGGCCCGGGGTTCTCGAGGGGCTGGTTAGAAAAAATCGCCCTTCTCGTCCTTGGTGGGTTCGAGGCTCCAGCCGGTGGCATCGCTGCTGCTGGCAATCTGTCCCTTCTCCTTCCACAGCTTGATCTTGAGGCGCAGGTTGTTGGCCGAGTCGGCGTTTTTCACCGCCTCTTCTTCCTCAATTACCCCTTCCACCACCAGATCAAACAGGGCACTGTCGAAGGTGACCATGCCGAGGGCTTTGGACTTTTCCATCACCTCTTTGAGGCCGCCAAATTCGCCGCGCTTGATCATGTCGCGGATGGTGTGGGTGCCAAGCATGATCTCCACTGCGGCCCGGCGGCCGCCATCGGTGGTTTTCACCAGCCGCTGGGAGACAAAGGCCTTGAGGTTGTTGCCCAGATCGTTGAGCAGTTGCGGACGACGCTCCTCGGGGAAGAAGTTGATGATGCGATCCAGCGCCTGGTTGGCGTTGTTGGCGTGCAGGGTGGAGATGGCAAGGTGACCGGTTTCGGAGAAGGCCAGCGCATGTTCCATGGTCTCGCGATCGCGGATCTCGCCGATAAGAATGACATCCGGTGCCTGACGCAGGGTGTTTTTCAGTGCAGCGTGGAAGCTGCGGGTATCTACGCCAACCTCCCGCTGATTGATGATACTCTTGCGGTGGCGATGAACGAACTCCACCGGATCCTCGATGGTAATGATGTGCCCGCCGCTGTTGCGGTTGCGGTGGTCGATAAGCGCCGCCAGCGAAGTGGATTTACCCGAGCCGGTACCGCCGACAAACAGCACCAGGCCACGTTTCTCCATGATGGTGTCGAGCAGCACAGGCGGGAGTTTGAGATCTTCAAAGCGGGGGATGTCGGTCTTGATGTTGCGGGCCACCAGAGAGACTTCGTTGCGCTGCTTGAAGATGTTGACCCGAAAGCGGCCGATCTGGGGCAGGGAGATGGCGAGGTTCATCTCCAGATCCTTCTCGAACTGCTGCTTCTGCTCGCCATCCATGATCTCGGCGGCGATCCGCGCCACTTCCCCCGGCTCCAGCGGCGTTTCGTTGAGGGGGCGCAGGCCGCCGTTAAACTTGGCGCAGGGGGGCGCGCCGGTCGACAGATAGAGGTCTGAGCCATCCTGCTTGGCCAGGATCTGTAACATGTCTCGCAATTCCATTTTTTTGCCTCGTCGATCAATGAGATGCCATGAGCTGGATGATATTGAGTGTACAGCCTCAGGCGCCGGTCAGTTTCTCGCGAAAGACAAAAAAGACCGCACCGAGAATGCAGAGCCCTGCCCAGAGATAGTCCCATTTCAGATCTTCCTTGAGATAGAAGATAGAGAAGGGGACGAATACGGTGAGTGTGATCACTTCTTGCAGGATTTTAAGTTGGCCCACGCTCATCACCGTATGGCCGATGCGGTTGGCGGGCACTTGCAGCAGGTATTCGAACAGGGCGATACCCCAGCTCACCAGGGCGGCAATGATCCAGGGTTTATGGTTCATGCTCTTGAGGTGAGCGTACCAGGCGAAGGTCATAAAGACGTTGCTGCAGAGCAGCAGACCGATACTGGTGAAAATCGGGTTCATAGGGTTCTCCTTGAAAATCCGGCGCATTTTATCCCTGAACCACGGGTTTTCATACGTGGTGCGGGAGGGTATTTTTAACCAACAGGATAAGCCGTGCGAGGTATGCGACGGGATGGGCAAGTTATGCGGGATAGTGTTGTTACTGTTATTTGCCATGCCGGTGCGTGCGGCCCCGACGCTGACGGTGGCCACCGATCTGTGGCCGCCATTTCGCATCCTGCAAGCGGATGGCCGGTTGCAGGGGCTCGACATGGACATCCTGCGCCGGTTGCAACAGGCGAGCGGCATTGAGTTGCAGGTACGGCGGATGCCGTGGGGCAGGGCGCTCAAGCAGATGCAGACCGGTCAGGTCGATCTGATGATTGGCCTCGCCTATACCGCCGAGCGGGCACAGTTTATCGACTATCTGCAGCCTGCCTACTACCAGTGCTGGCCCGCGTTTTATGGTCAGCCGGTCAATGTGGCCCGGATCCACCAATACCGCGATCTGCAGGGGGTGAAGGTGGGCTATGTGCTCAACTCCGCCTACTTTGAGCCCTTCAACAGTGACAGCCGCCTCGACAAGCACGGAGTACCCACCGAAGATCAGCTGCTGCGCATGGTGCAGCGCGGTCACCTGCCGCTGATGATTGGCACCGACTGTCAGGTGGACTATGCCCTGAGTCAGGGAAATGCCAGCCGGATAGGCAAGGCGGACTACCGCCCCGCCACGCCGGTGACCCTCTATCTGGGGATGAGCAAGCACTCACCTCACCAGTCGCTGCGCCAGCCCTTGCTGGTGGCGCTGCAAAATCTGGTGGCCAGCGGCGAGATAAGCGTGATGGCAAAGCGTTACCAGCCTTGACCTTGGGTGGCAAGCCACTGTTATCATGCCCTTTTCCTGCTTCTCCCCCGGCGCTGCGACAGGGGGAGAAGCCTTGTTATTCGGGGATCATCCTTGTACCTCTCCCTTATCGCCCGCCAGCAGCGCTGGCAGCGGCGCTGGCTCTGTGGCCTGACGCTGCTGACCTTGCTGCTGTTTCTCTTCTCCCTCGTCTGGGGCGAGTTTGTGCTGCTGCCCTGGCAGCCCCTTGGCGATCTCGAACAGCGCATCTTGCTGGAGCTGCGTCTGCCGCGTGCCTTGCTGGCCCTATTGGCTGGCGCCGCCCTTGCCTGTGGCGGCGCCGTATTGCAGGTGATGCTGCACAATCCGGTGGCGGAGCCCGGGCTGCTTGGTGTCTCGAGCGGAGCAGGACTGGCTGCCATGGTGGCGATGGCGGTGGCCAAGTCCCTCGGCCTCTATCTGCCCGGCTGGGGGCTGTCGCTGGCGGCCTTTGGTGGCGCCCTGCTGGTGACCATGCTGCTCATTCGGCTGGCTCGCCGGGCGCGTCTCGGTCATGCTCGCTTGCTGTTGTTTGGCGTCGCCATCGGTATTCTTACCAATGCCGCCATGACCTGGTTGATGTACTTTGCCGACGACGGCTCCTTGCGTGAATTCATGTTCTGGATGATGGGGAGCCTCTCTTACGGCAGCCAGCAGTTCGGCTGGTGGTGGCTGGTGCTGCCGCTCACCCTGGGCTGGCTCTGTTGGCAGGGCAAGGCGCTGCAACAGTTGTTGTTGGGGGAGACTCAGGCCCGCCTGATGGGGATGGATGTCGACAAGATGCGGGGGCGGCTGGTGCTGGCGGTCTGTCTGCTGACCGGTGTGGCGGTGTCGTTGTGTGGTGTCATCGGTTTTGTCGGGTTGGTGGTGCCCCATCTGCTGCGGCTCTGCGGTGGCAGCGATCAGCGCTTCCTGCTGCCCGCCTCGGCGCTCGGCGGCGGGGCCCTGCTGCTGGCGGCCGATCTGGTTGCTCGATCCACCCTGAGCGCGGGGGAGTTGCCTATCGGCGTCATCACCGCCTCGGTGGGGGCGCCGCTCTTTATCTACCTGCTATTGAGGCAAACTGCCGATGGTGCTGCATGATTTGGTCGGGGCGCGCAGTCTCCTTATTTACCCGTTGTTGAGGCAAGATGCCGATGTCACCCGCTGATCCCATGCCGGTTTCTTCTCGTGCTGCTGCGCCGCTGCTGGAGGCGCGCGCACTCGCCATTGCCGGACGGCTCTCTCCCCTGGATATCCGCTGGCATGGCGGCCAGTTGGTGGCGCTGCTTGGCCCCAATGGCAGTGGCAAGTCGACCCTGCTCGGTGCGTTGGCGGGGATTTTGCCAGCCGAGGGCACAGTGCTGCTGGGGGGGGAAGTGCTTGCTGACCTGAGTTGGCCCGAGCTTGCCAAACGGCGCGCCATGCTGCCCCAGCGTCAGCCCCAGCTGTTTCATATTCCGGTGTTTCAGGTGTTGAGCCTGGGGTTCGATGAGATGGTTGCACCCGCCAGACAGAACGAGGCGATAAATGCATTGTGCGAGGCATTGGAGCTGGAAGCTTTGCTGGCTCGTGACTTCAGCCGGTTGTCGGGGGGCGAGCAGCAGCGGGTGCTGATTGCCCGCACCCTGCTGCAGGTGTGGCCGAGCCTCAATCCGACCGGCAAGGTGCTGCTGCTGGATGAACCGCTGGCGGGGCTCGACCTGCATCACCAGCTGGCGCTATTGCGGTTGCTGAAAACCCTGGCCGGGCAGGGCTTGCTGGTGGTGCTCGCCATCCACGATATCAATCTGGCCATCGACTGGGCCGACCGCATTCTCTGCCTGCAAGGGGGCGCGGTGGTGCGCGAAGGGGGTGTCGAGCTGGTGGATGAGGCGCTACTGGCGCAGGTATTCCAGATCCGCACCGACCGCATCGAAGCGGCAGGGCGCGTGTGGTTTATGCCCAGTTTGTGAGAAACAAGAAAGGCCCTTGGCGTCAGCCGAGGGCCTTTTTGAAGAATACGACTCGCTCCGTTTCGGCAAAGCCGAGTTGTTGGTGCATCTGCTGCGAGTCAAGATTGTCGATGGCGGCATCGGAGGCCAGTTCCCGGCAACCCAGCTCGCGGCCCCACTGCGCCACCTGAGCGATCAAGGCTTGGGCCACCCCACGCTGGCGCGAGGCCTGTTGCACATAGACCCCTTCCAGATAGATCACAGGGCTGCTGTTGCAGCCATTCACGTAATCGTGGCGCAGGGCTGCATCGGCAAAGCCTACCGCCTGACTCTGCTCATCCAGCGCCAGAAAGGCGTTGAGATGTGCATTGGCCAACATCTCAACCCCTTCCTGCAGGTGGGCCGAAAGTGCGTGGTGCGGCCACAGCTGCTGGCGCAGGGTTGCCCACTGCGCCAGCAGCGTCTCGTCGAGGGGGACTATCTGCCAGCCGATATTTGTCATCGGGGCTCAGGCTTGCCGCTTGGCAAGGCGTACCAGTGCAGCCTCTGCCAGCATCGCCAGTAGGGTTTCGGTGTCGCTCCATGATAGGCAGGCATCTGTGATGCTCTGGCCAAAGGTGGCGGCGCAGCCGTTCTCCACATCCTGACGCCCTTCCACCAGGAAGCTTTCGGCCATGATGCCGGCGATGCCGGTACGGCCGCGGCGCAGCTGATCGCAGATATCTTGCGCCACCAGCAGCTGACGGCGGTGATCCTTCATGCTGTTGCCGTGGCTGAAATCGACCACCAGACGCTCCGGCAGGCCCACATCGGCCAACGCTTCACAGGCTTCATCGACACTGGCGGTGTCGTAGTTGGGTCGGTGGCCGCCACGCAGGATCACATGACCAAAGGGGTTACCGGCGGTGCGGTAGATGGTCATCTTGCCGTCTTTGTCCGGCGAATAGAAGATGTGGCTGTGGCGGGCGGCGCGTACCGCATCGATGGCGATGCGGGTATTGCCGTCGGTGCCGTTCTTGAAGCCGACCGGGCAGGAGAGGGCCGAAGCCATCTCGCGGTGTACCTGGGATTCGGTGGTGCGAGCGCCGATAGCGCCCCAGGTGATGAGGTCGGCAATATACTGGCCGGTCACCATATCGAGGAATTCGGTGGCGGTGGGCATGCCGATCTCGTTGATGTCGACCAGCAGTTTGCGCGCCAGTTTCAGCCCTTCGTTGACGTCGAAGCTGCCATCGAGGCGCGGATCGTTGATGAGCCCTTTCCAGCCGACGATGGTGCGCGGCTTCTCGAAGTAGGTGCGCATCACGATGCAGAGGCTCTCTTTATACTGCTCGCGCAGGGCGTTGAGGCGCTGGGCATACTCGCGAGCAGCAGCGGGATCATGGATAGAGCAGGGGCCGACAATGACCAGCAGGCGCTGATCGTCTCCGGCCAGAATGGCTTCCACTTCGCGACGGGCATCCAGCAGATTCTGGGCAATGGTATCGGTGATCGGAAACGCGTGTGCAAGCTCGCTCGGAGTGATCAGTGACTCCAGGCGACGGGTGCGCAATTCATCTGTGTGAATGGACATACAACTCAAGTCTCGAGTGGGTGGTGTCAGCCGCAAGGGGCGAAAAAGCAAAGAGATAAAATAAAGCAAAAGTCCCCTGATTGAAACCTTGGGGGGCTCTGATAGGATGTGAGGCCAAAATCGATTCCAAATGAGGTAGTTAGCGTGGCAAAGCCAGGGGCAACCGGGGTCACCCGCATCATCAACGCAACCGGTTACAGCATGAAGGGGCTCAAGTCAGCCTGGATTAACGAGGCGGCGTTTCGGCAGGAGCTGATGCTGATCCTGTTGCTGATGCCGCTGGCCTTCTGGCTGGGGGATTCTCTCAACCAGATCCTGCTGCTTATCGTCATCAGCTGGCTGGTGGTGATTGTCGAGATCCTCAACTCCGCCATTGAAGCTGTGGTAGACAGGGTTGGCTCCGAACATCACGAGCTCTCCGGTCGCGCCAAGGATCTCGGTTCTGCCGCCGTCTTTATCGCGTTGGCCCTCAATGCCCTGGTGTGGGGCGCGCTGGTAGGCCGCAACCTGTTGGGGTGGTGGTAAGCCATCACGCTGCTTTGAGGTTCTGCTTCATACAAAAGCCCGTCATCACGACGGGCTTTTTGCTGCGCAGATAAGGGTCTATCAGTGGAGGATGCGGGCGCGGATGGTGCCGTTGATCTCCTTGAGCTTGGCGAGCGCCTTCTCGCTGTGCTCGGTCTCCACGTCGATCACCACGTAACCGATATGGCTGCTGGTCTGCAGGTATTGACCGGCGATGTTGATCCCCTCTTCGGCGAAGATCTGGTTGATCTGGTTCATCACGCCCGGCTGGTTGCGGTGAATGTGCAGCAGGCGGCTGGAGCCCTTGTGGCCCGGCAGCGACACTTCCGGGAAGTTGACGGCGGAGAGGGTGGAGCCGTTGTCGGAGTATTTGACCAGCTTGTTGGCCACTTCCAGCCCGATGTTCTCCTGCGCCTCATGGGTGGTGCCACCGATGTGCGGGGTCAGGATGACGTTCTCCAGCCCACGCAGCGGGCTTTGGAACTCCTCGTCATTGGATTTGGGCTCGACCGGGAAGACGTCGATGGCGGCGCCGGCAATATGGCCGCTCTTGATGACGTCAGCCAGCGCATCGATATCCACCACGGTACCGCGGGCGGCGTTGATGAAGATGGCGCCCGGTTTCATCATCCGCAGCTGCTCGGCACCGATCATGTTCTTGGTGGAGGCGGTCTCCGGCACGTGCAGGCTGATGACGTCAGACATATTGAGCAGCTCGACCATGCTCGGCACCTGGATGGCGTTACCCAGCGAGAGCTTGTTCTCGATATCGTAGTAATAAACCTTCATGCCGATGCTCTCGGCGATGATGCCAAGCTGGGTACCGATGTGGCCGTAGCCGATGATGCCAAGCTTCTTGCCGCGCGCTTCCACCGAGCGGTTGGCCAGTTTTTCCCACACGCCGCGATGGCACTTGGCGTTTTTCTCGGGGATGCCGCGCAGCAGCAGCAGGATCTCGCCCAGTACCAGCTCGGCGACCGAACGGGTGTTGGAGAAGGGGGCGTTGAAGACCGGAATACCGCGGAGCTGGGCCGCTTCCAACTCGACCTGGTTGGTACCGATGCAGAAGCAGCCGATGGCGACCAGCTTGTTGGCGGCGTCGAGGACTTTCTCGGTGATCTGGGTGCGGGAGCGCAGCCCGATGAAATGGACGTCGCGGATCTGCTCGATCAGCTCCTCTTCGGAGAGCGAGGTCTTGAGATACTCCACACTGGTGTAACCTGCGGCACGAAAGGTCTCTACGGTGTTGGGGTGAACCCCCTCCAGCAGCAGAACCTTGATTTTATCCTTGTCCAACGAAAACTTGGCAGTCATGACGATCCCTCTGTATGTGCAAACGTAAGTGCAGATTTGGTGTGCGAAGAAAACCGTAAAGTAGCAAAAACGTTTGGGAGAGGGAATATTTGTGACGAAAGTCAAATTCTTTGAAGTTATCAACGAATGTTGTAAACATCCGTATGCAACTTGTTGAGGGATAAATAAAAACGGCGCCATCAGGCGCCGTCATTTATTCACAGTGCAATGTTTGGGTCATATCCCATCCCAGGGCTCAATCAACGCCGCTGCTGCGTCAGAGGTGGCAGAGTGACGCTGGCGTGCGAGGGAGGATGCCGCTGCACTGTGTTGCCGGTGTCGGGATTACTGGGTAATCACGCCGTCCGGCGTACCGATCAGGACAACATCGGCGCCGCGGGCGGCGAACAGGCCGTTGGTGACCACACCAACAATGGCGTTCAGTCGTACTTCCAGCGCCTTGGCGTCGGTAATGGCCATGCCTTTCACATCCAGAATGTGGTTGCCGTTGTCGGTGACGACCCCTTCACGCCACACCGGGTTGCCACCCAGTTTGCGAATTTCGCGGGCCACGTATTCGCGGGCCATCGGGATCACTTCGACCGGCAGCGGGAACTGGCCCAGCACGTCGACGGTCTTGGTGTTGTCGATGATGCAGATGAACTTGTCAGCGACGGCGGCAACGATCTTCTCGCGGGTTAGGGCTGCGCCACCACCCTTGATCATGTCGCGGGTTGCGTTGATCTCGTCGGCGCCATCCACATAGACGGAGAGGGCGTCGATCTCGTTGAGATCATATACGGTGATGCCGAAGCCCTTGAGGCGCTCGGTAGAGGCCACGGAGCTGGATACCGCCCCCTTGATCTCGTCCTTCATGGTCGCCAGCGCGTCGATAAAGTGGTTGACGGTAGAGCCGGTGCCCACCCCGACGATGGTGCCGGGAACCACATACTTGAGCGCAGCCCAACCGGCCGCCTTCTTCATTTCATCTTGAGTCATGATCGTTCCTTAAGAAAAAAGCGGGCGCATTATATCCAACCCGGTACCCCGTCGCGACCTTGTTGCTCACGTTCCTGGGCAAAAAGAGGGACTTTGTAAATCGTTTGCCTGTTTATTCTGCGTTTGCGCGCACAAAGCAGGGACTGCCTGCCAAAAACAGCCTATTCAAAGCGCCAGCAGTGGCTCGGGGTGATGATCTGGGGCAGCGGCACATCCCACTCCTCTTGCGGGACGGCATCTACCTGCTGGCAGTCGTGGGCAATACCGAGTGGCTTGGGGCCCAGTTTGTGCTCATGCCAGATGGCGAGAGTGCGATCGTAGTAGCCGCCCCCCATGCCAAGGCGATTACCTTGAGCATCGAAGGCGACCAGCGGGGTGCAGATAAGATCGAGCGTGCTGTGGGGCACCACCTGCAGGATATCCAGCTCCGGCTCTTCGATTCCGTAGCGGTTGCGCACCATGGGGCTGGTGGCGGTATAGCGCAAAAAGAGCAGGTGACCCGGAGTAAAGGGGTGGAGCACCGGCAGGTAGACCTCTTTGTGCTGGGCCCACAGCCAATGGATGGTGGGCAAGGGGTTGATCTCCCCGTCATTGGCCAGATAGAGGGCAATCCGTTTGGCGGCGAGGATCTCGGGGTGTTGCTTGAACTGGGCCAGCAGCTGTTGGGCCGCCGCTTGCTGCTCGGCCGGACTCAGATTTTTGCGGCGTTGACGAACCAGTTGGCGCAGGGATTGACGTTCGGGTTGGGACTCATGCATGGGGAACCTCTGGTATAGCTGCGCATCGATGGCTTGAACGCGCTCTACCTTAGCACATTCACTCTTGACGTTAAGGGGGACAGGGGAACTCCCGCCCCGGACGGCTGATGCCCGGAACGGTGGGATAAATGCTGGCTGATCCGTTAGTGAGTCAACAAGGGCCAGGGTGTGGCCCCTGTTGATGGCATGTCGGCGCGCCAGACTCTGGTCAGTTACTTGTCAGCCTTGCCGCGCATCTGGTGCTTCACAAACACTGCAATGAGTGCCGCTACCGCGAGTGCCATCGGGTAGAAACTCATGCTCACTACCGACAACGGCGACAGGGCGAAGATGGATCCCAGCAGCAGCGCCTGTGCGCCCCAGGGGATCAGACCCTGTACCACGCAGGAGAAAATATCGAGCATGGAGGCGGCGCGGCGCGGGGTGACACCGTGGTGTTCGGCCAGATCCCGGGCTACCTTGCTGGCGACGATAATAGCCACCGTATTGTTGGCGGTGCAGAGGTTGGTGAGGCTCACCACCCCGGCGATGCCGAGCTCGGCGGCTTTCTCGTTCTGTTCACCATTGTGCTCGCGAGTGAAACGGGCAATCAGGGCGCTGATGCGCTCGCTGATCCATGCCAGTCCACCCTGACGTTCCATCAGGGCGCCGAGACCGCCGATCAGCATGGAGAGCAGGAAGATCTCCTGCATGCCGGTAAAGCCCTGATAGATATCCTTGCTGAACTGACCGATGGCGTAGCCGTTGATCATGCCCACCACTCCGGCGGCCAGAATACCGATCCCCAGCACCACAAACACATTTACTCCGGCGAGTGCCAGCCCCAGGATCAGCAGATAAGGCATCACCTTGAACAGCTCGATGGCGCTGCCGCTGGCAGGGGATTCACCCACTGAGCCCAGGGTCAGATAGAGCAGGATCACCGCGATGGCGGCAGGGGCCGCAATCTTGAAGTTCTCGCGGAACTTGTCCTTCATCTCGCACCCCTGACTGCGGGTTGCTGCTATGGTGGTGTCGGAGATGATGGAGAGGTTATCGCCAAACATGGCGCCGGAGAGAATGGTGCCTGCCATCAGCACAGGATCGATTCCGGCCGCCTGCGCCACGCCCAGCGCGACCGGCGCCACTGCACCTATGGTGCCCATGGAGGTGCCCATAGCGGTAGCAATAAAGGCAGAGATGAGGAACAGCCCGGGCAACAGCGCCCAGCCAGGGATGAGCGACAGGCCCAGCGCCACAGTAGCATCAACCCCGCCGGTGGCCTTGGCCACGCTGGCAAAGGCGCCCGCCAGCAGATAGATAAGGCACATCGCCATGATATTGCTGTGGCCGACCCCCTTGAAGAAGGTCTCCAGATTGCTGTTGAAGCTCTCCTTGCCAAGCATCAGGGCGAGCATCACCGCAGGCAGGGCAGCAACCGGAGCGGGCAGCTGATAGAAGGCGAATTCGACCCCCTGCAGGGTCAGCCAAGTACCGGTACCGATAAAGAGTGCGAGAAAAACCAGAAGTGGCAACAAGGCCCTGGCACTGGGTTGGATCTGGATCATGTGTTCCTCTGAAATTGAACAATGACCTCCTGTCATAAACTGCTTTGTACCTGTATCGGATAGGGATAGGGGGAAAACAGGGCGGGCATCCTGCCGCATTGGGGTGCCCACAGTAGTGAGTCAACCTCGCTTGGTCAAGATAGACGTCCAGATGGATAGGTGTTTTTGTTTGATGATTCTGGTGTTATTGAGATATCCAAAGAATATTCGGAAAAATAAGTTAGCGCTGTTTATTGTTCATTGCTGTTCTGGCGCAGTCCGCGGGTATCTGGGGGTATCGCGTGTCTTTAATAAGGAAAGAGGTAAACGATAAGATCTCTGCATGCCATCTTGGGGATTTCTCCCGCAGCCAAACGTCAGCCGCACCTCTCTCTATCTCTACGTGAGCATGGTACGGATATTTCCAGAACGCGTGGACACAAGATCTTGTCTGTGTGGTTACTGTGTCAGTTTCTCTACCGCCTGAACGGCTGTCGCAATGGCATCCTGTTCCAGCGTCAGCGGAATGTGGCCAATTCCGGGCAGCAGGGTGACAGGCCAGGAGATGCCGAGACGTCTTAACTCAGGTTCAAGTTGATCTGTTTGGAAGGCTTCGTCATTTGCACCCGCGATCACGGCGCAGGGGCGTTGCACATTGCGTAAATTCTGCTGATAGTCGCGCTCTGGCTGAAAGTTCGAGGCAAGGTTGAAGGAGTAAGAGGGGGTCAGCAGGGATTTCGCCTCATCATTGAGGGCAAAGTTCAGCACGGTCAGATGGTTGAGTGCGGAAATATGGAAACCGTTGAGGATGCTCAGGGCGATGAGGCGAGGCAAGCCGACACGCACCCAGCCACCGCTGTTGGGCCGGTAGTTGGCGGCGGTGGGGCCAAGATAGGGGGAGAGCAGCAGATAGCTCTCGAACAGGGTTTGTCGCGTGCTGCCAGCAACGCGCAGCACAAAGCCACCCCCTGACGAGAAGCCGACGAGTGTTGCAGGCTTGGCGGGGGCCACCGACTTGATGAAATCTTCCAGATCGTCTTCAAGCTGGCCGATGTAGGCAATGGTGCCTTTGTCGCCCGATGCGCCATGGCCCCGAATATCGAGGGCGTAGGCGTCATATCCCGCTTGCGAAAAGGCGTTCGCCATCTTGTGCATGCTTTGACTGCTGGCAGAAGAGCCGTGAACCAGTACCACGCTGCCCTTGACCTTGTTGTTCTTCGTATTGCCCTCTGCGCCATAGTGCCGATAGGCCAGCTGCGTGCCGTCACGCGCCGGGTATCTTGAGAGAGGTGGCATGTTGCTCCAGCCACTCCCCTTGAAAGGGTCGTTGATGCTGGCCATCGCCGGTGCCGGACTCGGCCCGCCAAACAGCAGAGCCGCGGCCAGCATGACCAGGGTCAGTGATATCAACCCCACAGCAAACAGCAATCCTGCGCTCATCCTTGCACCTCATTTGATATCGACACGGGCGTTGCCCTGATTTTGCTTATGCTGGCATTTCACTCGTTCGAACCTATCAGATGGCACCCGGTCTGCCAAATGATGGAGTGAGACGATGAAAAACGGCCTGTGACCAAAAGGAAGTTCTTGGCCAGCCAGTGGGCGCTGCCGTTGGCGAGTGCAGCAAGGAGTGGTGGCATCATGGCTTTTCAAACCCGGCGCGGGCTGGTAAAACGGTCTCTTTCCATAATTAAAAGAGATGAGAGGGTGGAGATGGACAATCCGATCCGTGTGGCCGTGATGGGCTGTAATGGTCGTATGGGCAAGGTGCTGCTGGAGGCCATCACCAACACCGATGGCGTGGTGGTCGGGGCTGCGCTGGAGCGGCCGGGCTCGGCGGTGATCGGCCTCGATGCCGGTGAGCTCAATGGGCTGGGCCATCTGGGTGTGGCCATCAGCGATAGTCTGGACAAGGTGTGTGACGAGTTTGATCTCATCATCGACTTCACCCGCCCCGAGGTGACCCTGGCCAATCTGGCCTTTGCGCTGGCCCACCACAAGCAGATGGTGATCGGCACCACCGGTTTTGACGATGCAGGCAAGGCTGCTCTGAAAGAGGCTGGCAAGCAGATCGGTATCGTGTTCGCCTCCAACTACTCGGTCGGGGTCAACCTGGTGTTCAAACTGCTGGAGCAGGCCGCCAAGGTGATGGGGGATTACACCGACATCGAGATCATCGAAGGCCACCATCGCCACAAGGTGGATGCGCCATCCGGTACCGCGCTCTCCATGGGGGAAGTGGTCGCCAAAACGCTGGGCCGGGATCTGAAAGAGTGCGCCGTCTATGGCCGCGAGGGGATCACTGGCGAGCGGGATCGCAACACTATCGGCTTTGCCACCATTCGCGCCGGCGATCTGGTGGGGGAGCATACCGTCATGTTTGCCGATATCGGCGAGCGGGTGGAGATCAGCCACAAGGCCTCCAGCCGCCTGACCTTCGCCAACGGTGCTGTGCGGGCGGGCAAGTGGCTTGGTCAGCAGGGGGCCGGTCTTTATGACATGCAGGATGTGCTCAATCTCAAGTGATGCCTCTGAGCGGCACTTTCGTACTACTGCTACCCCAGTGAAAAACCCCGGCTTGCCGGGGTTTTTGCTGTCAGTCAGCCAGATTTTGTGTAAAAAGACACGCTGCCTGCAATTTTTAACTGAACTCCTTATAAATCACACTATTGCGTTATCCGCCAGATTTTTCCTTCCTGAATGTCATCACCAGGTAACAGATTTGAGCATCTTTATGGCGGATAAAGCCATTTTTTTACACGAACTGGAAAAGACTAAAAATTCAAACACAGAAAAACGTTTTCCATTTTTCATGTTCACTCTTGTCATCGTAAAAGCGTTGAATTTGTCATTAATGTTTTTTGTGTAAAAATAAAAACCATTGTTTTAATTGGTTTTTTTGTTTGTTTTTGTCGTTATCGCTGGCTTGGTGGCATCTTTTGATGGTGGTTTTTCCTTTTCTTTCGCGGGAGGGGGTTGCAAAGCGATTAAGTGCATAGATAATGGGTAATGTTGCTTTTTTATTGAATTTAGATGCATTTCATCTGAGAAAAGACGTTGAAATGCCACTTTTTTTAAGTAGAATGCGCCCAATTTGCCAGAAATCTGCCGGGTTCGAGTCCTGTCCAAGACCGGAACCGAGCCCGCAACACCCAGGTAAATTGCTGAATTTAAAGCTAAATAACTGGAGGTTGTCTTGAATCACACTGCATTGCTAGTGCTGGAAGATGGAACTGTGTTCAAAGGCGTGTCGATAGGCGCCGAGGGATGTTCCGTTGGTGAAGTGGTTTTCAATACGTCGATGACGGGCTATCAGGAAATCCTCACCGATCCCTCTTATTCCCGTCAGATCGTCACCCTCACTTACCCCCATATAGGCAACACCGGCACCAACAGCGAAGATGAAGAGTCCAGTCAGATCCATGCTCAGGGATTGATCATCCGGGACCTTCCGATACTTGCCTCCAATTTCCGCAATCAGCAATCCCTCTCCGAATACCTCAAGTCTCACAACATCGTTGGCATCGCCGACATCGACACCCGCAAACTGACCCGCATCCTGCGCGAGAAAGGCGCTCAGGCTGGCTGCATTCTGGCCGGGAAACAGGTCGATGAAGCCTATGCCCTCGAACAGGCCCGCGCCTTCCCCGGTCTGAAGGGGATGGATCTGGCCAAAGAGGTGACGGTTGGTGAGGCGTACAACTGGACCGAAGGGAGCTGGCAGCTTGGCAAGGGGCACGTCACCCCGGATGCCGACCAGCTGAAATACCACGTGGTAGCCTATGACTTTGGCGTCAAGCGCAACATCCTGCGGATGCTGGTTGACCGTGGCTGCCGCCTGACCGTGGTGCCTGCCAAGACCCCGGCCGCCGAGGTACTGGCGATGAACCCGGATGGCATCTTCCTCTCCAACGGCCCCGGCGACCCCGAGCCGTGCGACTACGCCATCGAGGCCATCAAGGCTTTCCTTAATACCAACACGCCGGTATTCGGCATCTGTCTGGGTCACCAGCTGCTGGGTCTGGCCTCCGGTGCCAAGACCGTCAAGATGAAGTTTGGCCACCACGGCGCCAACCATCCGGTGAAGAGCCTCGATGACAACACCGTCATGATCACCGCTCAGAACCACGGCTTTGCGGTAGACGAGAACAGCCTGCCGGATTGCCTGCGCGCCACCCACGTCTCCCTGTTCGATGGTTCCCTGCAAGGTATCCATCGCACCGACCGTCCGGCCTTCAGCTTCCAGGGGCACCCCGAAGCGAGCCCGGGCCCGCACGACTGTGCCGGTCTTTTTGACCACTTTATTGAATTGATTAAGCAGTATCGCGCCTAAGAAATAGAGGAAAGAGTTTCATGCCAAAACGTAATGACCTTCAGAGCATCCTGATCCTCGGCGCCGGCCCCATCGTCATCGGCCAAGCCTGCGAATTTGACTACTCCGGCGCCCAGGCGTGCAAAGCCCTGCGCGAGGAGGGCTACCGCGTCATTCTGGTCAACTCCAACCCGGCCACCATCATGACCGACCCGGAGATGGCAGACGCCACCTACATCGAGCCCATCACCTGGGAAATGGTGCGCGAAATCATCAAGAAAGAGCGCCCGGACGCCATCCTGCCCACCATGGGCGGCCAGACTGCGCTTAACTGCGCACTGGCGCTGGAGAAGCATGGCGTGCTGGCCGAGTTCGGTGTCGAGATGATCGGTGCCACCGCCGACGCCATCGACAAGGCCGAAGATCGCTCCCGCTTTGACAAGGCGATGCGCAGCATTGGCCTCGAGTGCCCGCGTGCCGGCATCGCCCACAACATGGAAGAGGCGTGGGGCGTGCAGCAGATGGTCGGCTTCCCCTGTATCATCCGTCCCTCCTTTACCATGGGCGGCTCGGGTGGCGGCATCGCCTACAACACCGAAGAGTTCGTCGAGATCTGCGAGCGCGGTCTGGACTTGTCGCCGACCAAAGAGCTGCTCATCGACGAGTCGCTGATCGGCTGGAAAGAGTACGAGATGGAAGTGGTGCGGGATCGCAACGACAACTGCATCATCGTCTGCGCCATCGAAAACTTCGACCCCATGGGTATCCACACCGGTGACTCCATCACGGTCGCGCCAGCCCAGACGCTGACCGACAAGGAGTACCAGCTGATGCGCAACGCCTCCATGGCGGTGCTGCGCGAGATCGGCGTCGAGACCGGCGGCTCCAACGTCCAGTTCGGTATCAACCCGAAAGATGGTCGCATGGTCATCATCGAGATGAACCCGCGGGTGTCGCGCTCCTCCGCGCTGGCCTCCAAGGCGACCGGTTTCCCCATCGCCAAGATCGCCGCCAAGCTCGCCATCGGTTACACCCTAGACGAGCTGATGAACGACATCACCGGCGGTCGCACTCCGGCCTCCTTCGAGCCGGCCATCGACTACGTGGTCACCAAGGTGCCGCGCTTCAACTTCGAAAAATTCGCCGGTGCCAACGACCGTCTGACGACCCAGATGAAGTCGGTCGGTGAAGTGATGGCCATCGGCCGCAACTTCCAGGAGTCCCTGCACAAGGCCCTGCGCAGCCTCGAGACCGGCAAAACCGGCTTCGACCCCATGGTTGACCTCAATGCCCCGGACTCCCTGACCCGCATCCGTCACGAGCTGCAGGATGCAGGTAGCGACCGTATCTTCTACATCGCCGATGCGTTCCGCGCCGGTCTCTCCATGGATGGCATCTTCAAGCTGACCAAGATTGACCCCTGGTTCCTGGTACAGATTGAAGATCTGGTGAAGCTGGAAGAAGAGGTGAAAGAGCGCGGCATGGCCGGTCTCGATGCCGACTTCCTGCGTGCCCTCAAGCGCAAAGGCTTTGCCGATGCCCGTCTGGCCAAGATCCTCGGCGTGGCCGAAGGGGAAGTGCGCAAACTGCGCGCCCGCCACAACATCTTCCCGGTCTACAAGCGGGTCGATACCTGCGCCGCCGAGTTCGCCACCAACACCGCCTACATGTACTCCAGCTATGACGAGGAGTGCGAAGCGGCCCCGAGCAACCGCGACAAGATCATGATCATCGGCGGCGGCCCGAACCGTATCGGTCAGGGTATCGAGTTTGACTACTGCTGTGTGCACGCGGCGCTGGCCCTGCGCGAAGATGGTTACGAGACCATCATGGTCAACTGCAACCCGGAGACCGTCTCCACCGATTACGACACTTCGGATCGTCTCTACTTCGAGCCGGTGACCCTGGAAGATGTGCTGGAAATCGTGCGCATCGAAAAACCCAAGGGCGTCATCGTTCAGTACGGTGGCCAGACCCCGCTGAAACTGGCCCGTGCACTGGAAGCCAACGGCGTGCCGATCATCGGTACCAGCCCGGATGCCATCGACCGCGCCGAAGACCGCGAGCGCTTCCAGTCTGCTGTCGAGCGCCTCGGCCTCAAGCAGCCGGAAAACGGCACCGTCACCGCGCTGGAGCAGGCCGTGCTGCTGGCCGAGCGCATTACCTACCCGCTGGTGGTTCGCCCCTCCTACGTGCTGGGTGGCCGCGCCATGGAAATCGTCTATGACGAGCAGGATCTGCGTCGCTACTTCGCCGAGGCGGTGAGCGTCTCCAACGAATCGCCGGTACTGCTGGACCGCTTCCTGGACGATGCGACCGAGCTGGACGTGGATGCCATCTGCGACGGCACCGATGTGGTCATCGGCGGCATCATGGAGCACATCGAGCAGGCCGGTATTCACTCCGGTGACTCCGGTTGCTCCCTGCCTCCCTATACATTGTCCAAGAAAATTCAGGACGAGATCCGCGAGCAGGTGCGCAAGCTGGCGCTGGAGCTCGGCGTTATCGGCCTGATGAACGTGCAGTTCGCGGTCAAGGGCGATGACATCTACCTCATCGAGGTGAACCCGCGTGCCGCCCGTACCGTGCCGTTTGTCTCCAAGGCGACCGGTGCTCCGCTGGCCAAGATTGCCGCCCGTGTGATGGCCGGTCAGTCGCTGCAAGAACAGGGCTTCACCAAAGAGATCATCCCGCCCTACT
Source organism: Aeromonas sp. S11(2024) (assembly GCF_041402345.1). Lineage (NCBI taxonomy): Bacteria > Pseudomonadati > Pseudomonadota > Gammaproteobacteria > Aeromonadales > Aeromonadaceae > Aeromonas > Aeromonas sp. S11(2024). Next base: position 31,491 of record NZ_JBGLRC010000035.1, read on the forward strand.
ACTCGGTGAAAGAGGTGGTACTGCCGTTTGCCAAGTTCCCGGGGGTTGACCCGCTGCTGGGGCCAGAGATGCGTTCTACCGGTGAGGTTATGGGGGTGGGCAGCAGCTTTGCCGAGGCCTATGCCAAGGCGCAGCTGGGTGCCAACCACGCCGTACCGAAAGAGGGTCGTGCCCTCTTGTCAGTGCGTCACAGCGACAAGGCGCAGGTGGTTGACTTGGCTGCCAAGCTGCTGGAGCTGGGCTACGAGCTGGATGCCACTCACGGCACCGCGGTCGCGCTGGGTGAGGCGAGCATCAACCCGCGCCTGGTCAACAAGGTGCACGAAGGTCGCCCGCACATTCTCGACCGCATCAAGAATGGCGAGTACACCTACATCGTCAACACCGCCGAAGGGCGGGTGGCGATCCAGGACTCCAAGCAGCTGCGTCGCGCCGCCTTGCAGAACAAGGTGGCGTATACCACCACCATGAATGAGGCGTTTGCCACCTGCATGGCCATCAGCGTGGATGCCACCGCCAATGTCAACTCGGTGCAGGAGCTGCACCAGAAGGTGAAAAACCGCTAAGCGTTTGCAGCGGGCATCAGCCCGACTTGCCAGACGACCAACCCCCGCCAGCGATGGCGGGGGTTTCTTTTTATCTGTCGCTCACCGTACGGTTCTGGCCGGGTGAGCCATTGAGGAAGGTCATGAGTTCCGCATCGCAGACAACGGATGGCGCGTGGGGTGGCAAAAGCTGGCAAGGGGAGGGGATGCTGCGAGCGCGGGTTTCAACTGCGGCAGGCAATCCTCTACAATGGCCCCACTTTGCTTGTCAGTGCAGTGCCAGCGGCGCTGCCTGTAGGGCCTACAAAAAATGGACATGCTTATGACCGCTTTGCCTTCCTGTCGTCTTCTTGCCTTCTGCTCTGCCTTGTTGCTGGCCGGTTGTGCCAGTGATCCCGCCTCCGCGCCCACCAAAGAGGCGAGCGTGAGTAACCCCAAAACGCCGCCTGCCATGCAGCCGCGCAAACCGGCGGATATGAAGAGCCGCATCGTGCGTTTCTTGCCCCGTCAGGTGCCGGACAAACAGGGGTGGGCCAACGACGTGGTGACAGCGCTCACCACCCAGGGGGTGACGGTCAATGATCACAATGTCTGTAGCGTGCTGGCGGTGGCGGAGCAGGAAGCCACTTATCAGGCCGACCCCGTGGTGCCGGGCCTTGGCAAGATCGCCTGGAAAGAGATCAACTCACGGGCCGCCAAGCTGCTGATCCCCGAATTTATGGTGCGGGCCGCGCTCTCCATCAACTCGCCCACCGGCAAGAGCTACGCCGAGCGGATCGACAAGTTGCGTACCGAGCGGGAGATGAGTGAAATCTTCGAAGATATGATCAGCATGCTGCCGATGGGCAAGACGCTGTTTGGCAACCTCAACCCGGTGCATACCGGTGGCCCGATGCAGGTGAGCATCGCCTTTGCCGAGGCCAACGCCCGTGGCTACCCCTATCCAATCAAGGACTCCATTCGCCACGAAGTCTTTACCCGTCGCGGCGGCATCTGGTTTGGCACCAAGCATATCTTCGGTTATCCCGTCGACTACCCGGATACCCTCTACCGTTTTGCCGACTTCAACGCCGGCTGGTACGCCAGCCGCAATGCCGCTTTTCAGGCCGCCGTCAGCCGCCTGAGTGGCAAAACTCTGGCGCTGGACGGGGATCTGATCCGCTATGACTCGGATCTACCGGGCAACACCGAGCTGGCCGTCTACACCCTCGCCAACCGGGTCAATATGAGCAAACAGGCGATCCACCAGAGCCTGCGCAAAGGGGATACCGCCGAATTTGCCGAGACTGATCTCTACCATCGCATCTTTACCCTGGCCGACAAGCAAGCGGGCAAGCGACTGCCCCGCGCCATCCTGCCCGGCATACAGCTAAAGAGCCCAAAAATCACCCGCAACCTCACCACCGCCTGGTTTGCCAAGCGGGTGGATGACAGAGAGCAGCGCTGCGTGCGGCAGATGGCGACGATTCGGTAAGAAGCATCAAGGGCGGCCAATTGGCCTGTTTCTTATACAAAAATCCCCAAGCATCGCTTGGGGATTTTTTTGAACATCTCTCCCATTCTGTGATCTGAACCTTTCATCGCTCTCTTCCCTGGTTCTAACATGCCCTTCACTCAACCGGCGCACTGGACGCTGACACAGTTTGGCAACGCCAACCTCAACGACCCAAGACGCACCAGAAGGCAGGTGGCCCTCGCCACTGCCCTTGCTCACCAACCATGAGATTGTGTGTCACACCTTCCCCTCTCACCTGCTGATATGGAGGGCGCATACCGCTTCATTCGCAGCCCACATGTCAGTGCCGAGGCCATTGCCAACGCCGGCTTTGCCGTCACCGCCGCCCATGCCAGAGACCATTCCCTCTTGTTGGCGCTGGAAGACACCACGGCCCTTACCTTCAATCATGCCAGTGTCAGAGACGAGTAGGGCCACACCAACCAGGGCAGCAGTCGCGCCCTGCAGGCTCACTCCGTGCTGCTGTTCGCGCCGCACGAGCGCAAGGTGGTGGGCTTGGCCGCCCAGCAAATCTGGACCCGCGATGTCAGCAAACGAGGACAGCGTGCCTAATATGCGACCCGCCCCTATCAGGAGAAAGAGAGCTACAAGTGGGAGCAAACCGCCAAGACACTCTCCACCCGGCTTGGCAGCGCCATGGCCAACGTCATTACGAGCGGCGCTGGCTCATCGAGGATTACCACAAGGTCTGGAAGAGTGCAGGCACGCGGGTCGAGGCGTTGAGGATGCAGAGCCGGGAGAACCTGACGCGTATGAGCGTCATCCTGGCCTTTCTCGCGGTGCGGTTGCTGCAGTTGCGATTTATCAAAGAGGAGTCTGCCGCGCAGGGAGAGAGCTACCAAGGGCTGCTGGACACAAAGAGCTGGAAGCTGCTGTGGTTGAAGATGGAGAAGAGGGCCCTGCCAAATGAAGCCCCCGATATGGCGTGGGCGTACAAGAGCCTAGCGATACTGGGGGGCTGGAAGGACACCAAGCGCACGGGGCGAGCCTCGATAGCGGTGTTATGGGAGGGCTGGTTTAGGTTACAGACCCTCCTTGAAGGCTATGAACTGGCGCTGTCTCTTGAGCGTCAACAGTTGTGATCAAGAGACAGCCGCAAGGTGGCATTTTTTATGGCTATGTCCAAATGACGTGTTGCATGGGGCGCCCCAGCGCCTCATGCAAACATGCTTTGATATTTACGCCTTTTCCGTAACGCTCCAGCATCCTGCGCCAACCCAGGTAGTTCTTCAGGTAGTGC